>NZ_JBDGMM010000045.1:0-69100 GCF_057655165.1 Leifsonia sp. Soil_N53 | reverse complement strand
GCTCCGGCTGCTCCGGCCGCCGCGGCCGGCGCCGCCGCGGGCTTCGCCGCCGGCGCGACCGACGCGAATGACCCCAACGCGACCAACAACCTCCTCCAGCTCGCCCGCCGCCTGCACGAGGAGCACGTGCGCGAGGGCGTGGAGAAGCGCGACGCGCTCATCGCGGAGGGCCACGCCACCGCCGCCCGCATCGTCGCCGAGGCCGAGTCGAAGCAGCGCGCCCAGATCAGCGCCCTCGACCAGGAGCGTGCGGGCCTCGAGCGCCGCATCGACGAGCTCCGCGGGTTCGAGCGCGACTACCGCCAGGGGCTGAAGGGCTACATCGAGGGCCAGCTGCGCGACCTCGACAGCCAGCCGACCTCCTTCGGCGGCAACGCCCCGACTCCGGTCCCCGCCGGCTCCTCCGACGGCACCAGCCAGGACCAGGGCGCCCAGCCGCCGGTCTTCCCGGGCTTTGGAGGCTAACTCCCCGAGGACCAAGGTCAGCATCAGGGCCTTGGCGATCCTGGCCGTGGTCGCGCTCTGCGTGTACCTCGTGGACCAGATCGCCAAGGTCCTGGTCGTTTCGAACCTCTATGAGGGCCAGCAGGTCCAGGTCCTCGGACAGCTCCTCCAGTTCCACTTCGTCAAGAACCCGGGCGCGGCGTTCTCCATCGGCAGCGGGTCCACCTGGATCTTCTCGATCGTCGGGGTCGGCGTGCTCGGCTTCGTCATCTGGTACGCGCCGCGCATCCGCTCGACGGCGTGGGCCGTGCTCTTCGGCCTCCTGCTCGGCGGCCTGCTCGGCAACCTGAGCGACCGGCTCTTCCGCGAGCCGGGCTTCGGCGTCGGCCACGTGGTCGACTTCCTGCAGATCCCGCTGCTGCCGGCCATCTTCAACCTCGCCGACGTCGCCATCGTCTCGAGCATGGTGCTGTTCCTCATCCTCACGCTGCGCGGCGTCGGCCTCGACGGCCGGCGGCCCGCCGAGGAGGTCGAGGAGACCGTGGCGGACGACGACACGGACGTCGCCGTCGAGCCGGCCGCGGACGCCGAGCCGGGCGCCGAGGCGCACGAGCCCCGGAACCCGCAGCTCTGATGGAGTCCCGCAGCCTCCCCGTCCCCGACGGACTCGAAGGCTCGCGCGTCGACGCGGGCCTGGCCAAGCTCCTCGGCTTCTCGCGCAGCTTCGCCGCCGAGATCGCCGAGGCCGGCGGGGTGACGATCGACGGCCGCGAGGCCGACAAGTCCGACCGGCTCAGCGCGGGCTCCTGGCTCGAGGTGTTCTGGCAGCCGCGCGAGGAGGCCCGGATCGTGCCGATCGCCGTCCCCGAGCTGACGATCGTGCACGACGACGACGACATCGTGGTCATCGACAAGCCGGTGGGCGTGGCCGCGCACCCCTCGGTCGGCTGGGAGGGTCCGACCGTGCTCGGTGCGCTGGCCGCCGCGGGCTTCCGCATCTCCACCTCCGGCGCCGCCGAGCGCGCCGGCATCGTCCACCGCCTCGACGCCGGCACCAGCGGCCTGATGGTCGTGGCGAAGTCCGAGCACGCCTACACCGTGCTGAAGCGCGCCTTCCACGACCGCACGGTCGAGAAGATCTACCACGCGGTCGTGCAGGGCCACCCCGACCCGCTGACCGGCACGATCGACGCGCCGATCGGCCGGCATCCGAAGAGCGACTGGAAGTTCGCGGTCGTCGCCGGCGGCAAGGCGTCCGTGACCCACTACGAGACCATCGAGGCGTTCCCCGCGGCGAGTCTGCTGGAGATCCACCTGGAGACCGGGCGCACCCACCAGATCCGCGTGCACATGGCCGCCCAGCGGCATCCGTGCGTGGGTGATGCGATGTACGGCGCTGATCCCTCGCTGTCCGCGCGGCTCGGCCTCACCCGGCAGTGGCTGCACGCCGTCCAGCTCGCGTTCGAGCATCCGGCGACGGGGGAGTGGGTGACCTTCACCACCGGCTACCCGGAGGATCTGCAACACGCTCTCGACGTGCTCCGGGAGTCGTAGGTCCGACGTAGTCTTAAGCCCTCACCTCGACCCGGAGCAATAGTGCCGACCGACTCCTTCGTCCACCTCCACGTCCACAGCGAGTACTCGATGCTCGACGGGGCCGCACGCGTCAAGCCGCTCATCGAGGCGGCCGTCGAACAGGGCATGCCGGCCGTGGCGATCACCGACCACGGCAACATGTTCGGCGCCTTCGACTTCTGGCGCACCGCCACCGACGCGGGCATCAAGCCGATCATCGGCACCGAGGCCTATTTGACCCCGCGCACCCACCGCACCGACAAGACGCGCGTGCGCTGGGGCGACGGCGGCGGCGACGACGTGTCGGGCTCCGGCGCCTACACGCACATGACGATGCTCGCGGCGACCACCGAGGGCATGCACAACCTGTTCCGGCTGTCGTCGTACGCGTCGACGGAGGGCTACTACTTCAAGCCGCGCATGGACCGCGAGCTGCTCAGCCGCTACTCGAAGGGCATCATCGCCACCACGGGCTGCCCGTCGGGCGAGGTGCAGACCCGGCTGCGGCTCGGCCAGTACGAGGAGGCCAAGAAGGCGGCCGCCGAGTTCCGCGACATCTTCGGCGCGGAGAACTTCTTCGCCGAGATCATGGACCACGGCCTCGGCATCGAGCGCCGGATCATGGCCGACCTCATCCGCCTCGCCAAGGAGCTCGGCCTCCCGCTCGTCGCGACGAACGACCTGCACTACACGCACGCGGCCGACGCCAAGAGCCACGCGGCGCTGCTGTGCGTGCAGTCCGGCTCGACGCTCGACGACCCCAACCGGTTCAAGTTCGACGCCGACGAGTTCTACCTCAAGACGCCGGAGGAGATGCGGCAGCTCTTCCGCGACCACCCGGACGCGTGCGACAACACGCTGGCGATCGCCGAGCGCGTCGACGTGAAGTTCGACACCGCGGCCAACTACATGCCGCGCTTCCCCGTCCCCGACGGCGAGACCGAGCAGAGCTGGTTCGTCAAGGAGGTCGAGAAGGGCCTCCACGAGCGCTACCCGGGCGGCATCACCGAGGACGTCCGCAAGCAGGCGGACTACGAGATCGGCGTCATCTCGCAGATGGGCTTCCCCGGCTACTTCCTCGTCGTCGCCGACTTCATCAACTGGTCGAAGGACAACGGCATCCGCGTCGGCCCCGGCCGTGGCTCCGGCGCCGGCTCGATGGCGGCGTACGCGATGCGGATCACCGACCTCGACCCGCTGCGGCACGGCCTGATCTTCGAGCGGTTCCTCAACCCCGACCGCGTCTCGATGCCCGACTTCGACGTCGACTTCGACGACCGCCGCCGCGGCGAGGTGATCAAGTACGTCACCGAGAAGTACGGCTCGGAGCGCGTCGCGCAGATCGTCACCTACGGCACCATCAAGGCCAAGCAGGCGCTGAAGGACTCCGGCCGCGTGCTCGGCTTCCCGTTCTCGATGGGCGAGAAGCTGACCAAGGCGATGCCGCCGCCCGTCATGGGCAAGGACATCCCGCTCACGGGCATCTTCGACAAGGAGCACCCGCGCTACAAGGAGGCCGTGGACATCCGTGCGGTCGTCGAGACCGACCCGGAGGCCAAGACGGTCTTCGACACCGCTCTCGGGCTCGAGAACCTCAAGCGGCAGTGGGGTGTGCACGCGGCGGGCGTCATCATGTCGTCCGACCCGCTGATCGACGTCATCCCGATCATGAAGCGCGAGCAGGACGGCCAGATCGTCACGCAGTTCGACTATCCGGCCTGCGAGTCGCTCGGCCTCATCAAGATGGACTTCCTGGGGCTGCGCAACCTCACGATCATCAACGACGCGCTCGACAACATCCGCGACAACCGCGGCGAGAACCTGGTGCTGGAGGACCTCGAGCTCGACGACCGCGGCGCCTACGAGCTGCTGTCCCGCGGCGACACCCTCGGCGTGTTCCAGCTCGACGGCGGCCCGATGCGCTCGCTGCTGCGCCTCATGAAGCCGGACAACTTCGAGGACATCTCGGCGCTCATCGCGCTGTACCGGCCGGGCCCGATGGGTGCGAACTCGCACACCAACTACGCGCTGCGCAAGAACGGCCTGCAGGACATCACGCCGATCCACCCGGAGCTGGCGGAGCCGCTGGCGGAGATCCTGTCGACCAGCTACGGCCTGATCATCTATCAGGAGCAGGTCATGGCGATCGCGCAGAAGGTCGCCGGGTTCTCACTCGGCCAGGCCGACATCCTGCGCCGCGCGATGGGCAAGAAGAAGAAGTCCGAGCTGGACAAGCAGTTCGAGGGCTTCTCCCAGGGCATGGTCGACCGCGGCTTCTCGATGGCTGCCGTCGGCAAGCTGTGGGAGATCCTGCTGCCGTTCTCCGACTACGCGTTCAACAAAGCGCACTCGGCGGCGTACGGCGTCATCTCGTACTGGACGGCCTACCTCAAGGCGCACTACCCGGCCGAGTACATGGCCGCGCTGCTGACCAGCGTCGGCGACTCCAAGGACAAGATGGCCCTCTACCTCAACGAGTGCCGTCGCATGGGCATCAAGGTGCTGCCGCCGGACGTCAACGAGTCCAACCTCTACTTCGCCGCGGTCGGCACCGACATCCGCTTCGGCATGGGCGCGGTCCGCAACGTCGGCGCGAACGTCGTCGAGGGCGTGCGGGAGGCCCGCGAGAGCAAGGGCCGGTTCGAGTCGTTCCACGACTTCCTGAACAAGGTCCCGGTGCACGCGGCGAACAAGCGCACCGTCGAGTCGCTGATCAAGGCCGGGGCGTTCGACTCGCTCGGCCACACCCGGCGCGCACTGGTCGAGGTGCACGAGGACGCGGTGGAGTCCGCGGTCAAGATCAAGCGCAGCGAGGCCAACGGCGACGTCGGCTTCGACTTCGACAGCCTGTGGGGCGAGGACGAGCAGAGCCAGACGCAGCACCACATCCCCGACCGCCCGGAGTGGGTGAAGCGCGACAAGCTGGCGTTCGAGCGCGAGATGCTGGGGCTCTACGTCTCCGACCATCCGCTGGCCGGCCTGGAGCTGCAGCTCGCCAAGCTCGCGAGCACGTCGATCGCCGAGCTGCTCGCCTCCGACAGCGTCCAGGACGGCGACACCGTCGTCATCGCCGGGCTCGTGACGAGCGTCCAGCACCGCGTGGCGAAGGCGTCCGGCAACCAGTACGGCATGATCCAGGTCGAGGACTTCGGCGGCGAGATGACCGTCATGTTCATGGGCAAGGCCTACCAGGAGTTCTCACCGATGATGCAGGGCGACTCGATCGTGGTCGTGCGCGGCCGGGTGAGCATGCGCGACGACGGGATGAACCTGCACGCGTTCAGCCTGATGGTGCCCGACCTCGGCCAGGCCGACGACATCGGGACGCTGATGATCACGATGGCCGACCAGCGCGCGACGACGGACACGGTGTCCTCCCTCGCGGAGGTGCTGTCCCGGCATCCCGGTGACAGCGAGGTGCGCCTCCGGCTCGTGAAGGGTCAGGTCGCCCGCGTGTTCGAGGTCCCGCGCCCGGTGAAGGTGTCGCCGGACCTGTACGGCGAGCTCAAGGGCCTGCTCGGCCCCAACTGTCTGGTCTGAGCGGCGCCGCCTGGTCTGAGCGGAGTCAGTCGAGTTCGCTCGGGCGGTGGTAGCGCCGCTCGTGGTACAGCAGCGGCTCGTCGGGCTCGCCGAGCCCGCCGTCTTCGATCTGCACGACCACGACGGCGCTGTTGTGCACGGGGAAGCGGTCGACGATGCGTCCGACCATCCACGCGGTGACGTCGTTGATGACCGGGAGGCCGTAGGGCCCGCGGCGCCAGTGGTCGCCGAGGAACCGGCGCGTGTTGTCGTCCGAGAGGATCTCCGCGACGCCCTTGTTCCGCACGCCGAGCATGTGGACGACGACGCGCTCGGTGTCCGCGATGACCGGCCAGCTCGACGCCGAGAGCGCCATGTTGAAGGTCGCCAGCGGCGGGACCGCGGAGAGCGATGCGAGCGACGTGGCGGTGAAGCCGACGGGGGTGCCGTCCGCCCCCTGCGCGGTGACGATCGCCACACCGGCGGCGTGCCGGCGGAACGCCTGCCGGAAGGCGGAGAGGTCGGGGGTCGCGTCAGTCATACGCAGTTATCAAGCACCGTTCGGGCTGGGGAATTCCGCGGAGCGGATGGGGCTGAGCGGATAGGCTTGACCGGTCATGATGAAGACCATCGATCTCCGCGGAGTCCAGCCTACCCGGGCCGCCTTCGAACGCCTCGTCCCCCGTCCCGTCGTCGACATCCAGGCGGCGCTGCGCGTCGCCACGGAGCTGATCGACGACGTCCGGGCCAGGGGAGCGGCCGCGCTCGCCGAGCAGGCGGCGACGTTCGACGGCGGTGCGCCCGCCTCGGTGCGGGTGCCCGCGGCGGACATCGCCGCAGCCGTCGCCGCGTTGCCCGCGGAGGTGCGCGCGGCCCTGGACGAAGCGATCGTCCGCGTCCGCGAGGCCACCGCCGCGCAGGTCCCGCCGCCCGCCGAGACCCGGATCGGGCCGGGCGCGACCATCGTGCAGCGCTGGCAGCCGGTGGAGCGCGCCGGGCTCTATGTCCCCGGCGGCAAGGCCGTCTACCCGTCGAGCGTCGTCATGAACGCCGTGCCTGCGCAGGTCGCGGGCGTCGCGTCCGTCGCCCTCGCCAGCCCGCCGCAGCGCGCCTTCGGCGGTGCGGTGCACCCGGTCATCCTCGGCGCGGCCGGCCTGCTCGGCATCGACGAGGTCTACGCGATGGGCGGCGCCGGAGCCATCGGCGCGCTGGCCTGGGGAGTCGAGGACATCGGCCTCGACCCCGTGCAGGTCATCACCGGCCCCGGCAACATCTACGTCGCGGCCGCCAAGCGCGTCGTGCGCGGACAGGCCGGCATCGACTCGGAGGCCGGCACCACCGAGATCCTCGTGATCGCCGACGACACCGCCGACGCCCGCTTCGTCGCCGCCGATCTGATCAGCCAGGCCGAGCACGACGAGGCCGCGGCCTCGCTGCTGGTCACCGACAGCCCCGCGTTCGCCGAGCGGGTCGCGGCCGAGCTGGAGGGCCTCGCCGGCGCCACGAAGCACGCCGAGCGGGTGCGGACGGCGCTGGGCGGCCAGCAGTCGGCGATCGTGCTGGTCGACGACATCGCTGCGGCCGCGGCCTTCAGCAACGCGTACGGTCCCGAGCACCTCGAGCTGCAGACGGCCGACCCGGACGCGCTCCTCGCGCTCATCCAGAACGCCGGAGCGATCTTCGTCGGCCCGAGCGCCCCGGTCAGCCTCGGCGACTACCTCGCCGGCTCCAACCACGTGCTCCCGACCGGCGGCCAGGCGCGGTTCTCGCCCGGCCTCGGCGCGTACTCGTTCCTCCGGCCGCAGCAGGTGATCCGCTACGACCGGGATGCGCTGCGGACGGTCGCCGACCGCATCGTGGCGCTGTCGACGGCGGAGGACCTGCCGGCCCACGGCGAGGCGGTCACCATCCGCTTCGCGCGGTGGAGCTAGGGGCAGCGCGGAGCGATGCCGCGACCCCAGCGCCGAGGGAGCCTGCGACCGAGGTACGGAGCCGGACGGGCGACCCCTCCGGGCGTCCTCCCGTGATTCCCCGCTAGGATTCCCTTCATGTTCTGCCCCTTCTGCCGCCACCCGGACTCCCGCGTCATCGACTCCCGCACGAGCGACGACGGGCTCTCGATCCGGCGCCGCCGGCAGTGCCCGGAGTGCGGTCGCCGCTTCTCCACGACTGAGACCGCGAGCCTCAGCGTGATCAAGCGCAGCGGCGTCGTCGAGCCGTTCAGCCGCGAGAAGATCGTGCTCGGCGTGCGCAAGGCCTGCCAGGGCCGGCCGGTGACCGACTCCGACCTCGCGGTGCTCGCCCAGAAAGTGGAGGAGACCATCCGCTCCACCGGCGCCTCCCAGATCGAGGCCAACGACATCGGGCTCGCCATCCTCCCGGAGCTCCGCGAGCTCGACGAGGTCGCCTACCTGCGCTTCGCGAGCGTCTACCAGGCGTTCGACTCGCTGGAGGACTTCGAGGAAGCCATCCAGCAGTTGCGGGTCGAGCATCACGGGGAGCCCGCGGAGGTCTAGGCGCGAGGCCGGGGCGGGTATTCTCATAGCGGCATGTATCGCACACTCTTCTCCCTCTTCCTGTCGAAGCTCGACCCGGAGCGCGCGCACCACCTCGCCTTCCTGGTGATCCGGGCCCTTCCCGCGCTCGGCCTCGGCGGTCTCGTCCGCCGGTTCACCGCGCCCGACCCGTCGCTGGCCGTGTCGGCGCTCGGGCTGCGGTTCGCGTCGCCGTTCGGCGTCGCCGCCGGCTTCGACAAGGACGGCGAGGCCGTCGTCGGGCTCGGCGACCTGGGCTTCGGCCACGTGGAGGTGGGCACGATCACGGCCCTCCCGCAGCCGGGCAACGACCGTCCGCGCCTGTTCCGGCTCATCCCGGACCGCGCGGTGATCAACCGGATGGGCTTCAACAACCACGGCGCGGGGGAGGCCGCCAACCGGCTGCTGCGCGTGCGCCGCGCCCGGCAGCGCCCGGTGCTCGGCGTGAACATCGGCAAGAGCCGCGTCGTCGCCGTCGAGGATGCCACGCAGGACTACCTGACCAGCGCACGGGCGCTCGCCCCGGTCGCCGACTACCTGGTCGTCAACGTGAGCTCGCCGAACACCCCGGGGCTGCGCGGCCTCCAGGAGCTCGAGCTGCTGTCCCCGCTGCTGTCCGCCGTCAAGGAGGTCGCGGGGGAGACCCCGCTGCTGGTGAAGATCGCGCCCGACCTGACCGACGACCAGGTCGAGAAGATCGCGGGCCTCGCGGTCGAGCTCGGGCTCGCCGGCATCATCGCGACCAACACGACGATCGCCCGCGAGGGCCTCCGCACCGATCCCGCGGTGGTGGACGCCGCCGGAGCGGGAGGGCTCTCGGGCGCTCCGCTCGCGGCTCGCTCGCTGGAGGTGCTGCGCCTGATCCGCGCGCACGTCCCCGCCGAGCTGTGCGTGATCTCGGTCGGCGGCGTCGAGACCGCCGCGGACGTGCAGCAGCGGCTGGACGCCGGGGCCACGCTCGTGCAGGGCTACACCGCGTTCCTCTACCGCGGCCCGCTGTGGGCGCGCCAGATCAACCGCGGACTGCTACGCCTCCGGCGTGCCCTGGTGGAAGCGTAGGCGCCAGCGCCCGCCGACGCGCAGCCAGAGCGAGCTGCGCAGGCTCGCACCGCGGTCGTCGACCGTACGCGCGGTGAGCAGGATGGCGTCCGCCCCGATCCGCGCGGTGCCCAGCACGGCGAGCTCGGCGGCGGGGGCGTCATCCTCGGCCAGGGCCTCCAGGATCGCGTCGCGGCCCCAGAGCAGGCCCGAGCGGCCGATCTCCTCGAAGTCGGGGTGCAGCAGCGCCGCCACCCGGGCGGAGTCCGATCGGACGGCCGGCTCGACCAGCTCGCGCTCCAGGCGCGTCACCACGTCCTCGTCGGTCTCGGTCGCGGTCAGCAGGTCGTCGAAGAGGTCGAGCTCGACCGTCTCGGCGGCGGGCGCGGCGGGTGCTGCCTTCTCGGCCACGGCCAGCGCGGGCGCCGGCTCGTGCACCGCCGCACCGGGCCAGCCCGGGCCGATCGGGATCGCGTCGCCATCCCGGTAGGCGGTGGCCGCTGCCCGGGCGCGCTGGTCGGCCGCCTCGTTCAGGTCGTGCCCCGCGTGGCCCTTGACCCACTCGAACGTGTACGTCCGGCCCTGCAGCGCGCGGTCGAGCCGCTCCAGCAGCTCGCGGTTGAGCACCGGGGCGCCGTCGGACTTGCGCCAGCCCTTGCGCTTCCAGCCCGGCATCCACTTGGTCACCGAGTTGATCACGTACTGGCTGTCGCAGAGGATGCGCAGGTCGTCGTCGACGTGCGCCGTGGACTCCAGGAGGTCGATGACCGCCATGAGCTCGCCCATGTTGTTCGTGCCGTGCGGCCAGCCACCCGCCGACCAGTGGTCGTCGTCGACGTACCAGGACCAGCCGGCAGGACCGGGATTACCGAGGGCGGAGCCGTCCGCCGCTGCGACGATCGTCACGTCAGGCGGGGTACTGGCCGCGCTTGACCTGCGGCTTCGGGAGGCGCATGACGCGCAGCTGGAACGCGCGCATGGCGGCGTACCACTTGAGCCCGCGCTCCACCTTGGTCTTGCCGAACTTGTCGCCGACCCTCCTGGTCACCAGGAGGCCGAGGACGATGCCGTCGATGACGGCGATGAGGAAGAACGCCCACAGCGCCACGAGGCCCCAGACCTGCATGAACGCGTACGGGAGGAAGCTGAGCACGATCACCACCAGCATGACCGGGATGAGGAACTCGCCGATGCTGAACCGGGCGTCGACGTAGTCGCGCACGTAGCGGCGCTGCGGCCCGCGGTCGCGCGCGGTGAGGTAGCGCTCGTCGCCGGCCGCCATGCCGACGCGCGCCTTCTCGCGCGCGTCCGCCTGGTGCGCTCGTGCCGCCTTCGCCGCCTCCTTGCGGTCGGTCGGCACCAGCGGCCGCTTGCGGGCGGCCTCCTGCTCACGGCGCGTGGGCGTCGGGGCGCCCTTGCCCTGCAGCCGGGCCGAGGTCTGTTCGGGGGTCTCGGGGTCGGGGGCTTGCGCCTCGTCCGCCGGGTTCTGTCGTTTCGCCAACGCTTTGAGCCTTCGTCTTGTGGGGTCCGTTTAAGATTACCCGCATGACAGACACCCAGCAGACTCCTTCCGGCCGATCCGCAGCCGGGGACCGGCCGGAGGTGGAGGAGCGCATCCGCACCTCCGTCGAGACCGGCCTCCCGTCGACCATCGCCGAGCTCTCGCGCCTCGTGCGCATCCCCTCGGTCTCGTGGGCCTCCTACGATCCGGCGAACGTCCGCAAGAGCGCGGAGGCGGTGGCGGAGCTGTTGCGCGAGACCGGCGCGTTCGAGAGCGTCGAGATCAAGCAGGCGCCGATCGCCGGGCCGTCGACCGGCGCGGGGGAGAGCCTCGGGCAGCCGGCCGTGCTCGCGACTCGCGCGGCGAAGAACGGCCGCCCGACCGTCCTCCTCTACGCCCACCACGACGTCCAGCCGCAGGGCGACGCCGAGCACTGGGACACGCCGCCGTTCGAGCCGACGGTGCGCGGCGACCGGCTGTACGGCCGCGGTGCGGCGGACGACAAGGCCGGCGTGCTGGCGCACGTCGCCAGCGTGCGCGCGCTCGTGGAGGCGCTCGGACCGGACTTCGACCTGGGCCTGGCCGTGTTCATCGAGGGCGAGGAGGAGTTCGGCTCGCGCTCGTTCGCGAACTTCCTGGAGCAGAACAAGGCGGCGCTCGCCGCCGACGTCATCGTCGTCGCCGACTCGGACAACGTCGACGTGGACACGCCGGCGCTCACCGTCTCGCTGCGCGGCAACGTGACCTTCAAGCTCACGGTGTCGACGCTGGAGCACGCCTCGCACTCGGGCATGTACGGCGGCGCGGCGCCCGACGCCATGCTCGCGCTCGTCGCCCTGCTGGCGACGCTGCACGACGAGAACGGCTCCGTCGCGGTCGAGGGGATGCGCTCGCACGACGACGCGGCCGAGCCGCCCGCGCTCGCGGAGGAGCAGTTCCGCGAGGAGGCCGCCCTGCTGTCCGGCGTGACCGCGATCGGCACCGGCCCGATCCTGTCGCGGATGTGGTCGCAGCCGACGGTCACGATCACCGGCATCGACGCGCCGAGCGTCGTGGACGCCTCCAACACCCTCCTGCCGAGCGTCGCCGTGCGGCTGAGCGCCCGCGTCGCGCCGGGGCAGCCCGCCACCGAGGCGTACGACGCCCTGGAGCGGCACCTGCGTGCGCACGCGCCGTTCGGGGCGCACGTGGAGATCAGCGACGTCGACACCGGAGACGCCTTCCTCGTCGACACCGCCGGCTGGGCGGCGACGGAGGCCAAGCGCGCCATGGCGGACGCGTGGGGGAAGGACGCCGTGGAGACCGGCGTCGGCGGGTCGATCCCGTTCATCGCCGACCTGGTGCGCGAGTTCCCCGAGGCGCAGATCCTGGTCACCGGCGTGGAGGACCCGGACACCCGCGCGCACAGCCCGAACGAGTCGCTCCACCTGGGGGTGTTCAAGCGGGCGATTCTCGCCGAGGCGCTGCTGCTGGCCCGGCTGGACGCCCGCCAGGGCTGAGCCGATCCGCCTGGACTAGGCGATCTTGCGGGATCAGGACGTACAATCAACCCAGATTTCGCAATCGAAACCGCAAAACACGTGTGAGGAGTCCCATGACCGACACAGCGCTGACCGCGACCAAGGCCCACGGCGTCGGCCTGACCGACACCGCCGCGGGCAAGGTCAAGAGCCTGCTCGAGCAGGAGGGCCGCGACGACCTGCGTCTGCGCGTCGCCGTCCAGCCCGGCGGCTGCTCGGGGCTGATCTACCAGCTGTACTTCGACGAGCGCATGCTCGACGGGGACGCGACCGTCGACTACGACGGGGTGGAGGTCATCGTCGACAAGATGAGCGTGCCCTACCTGGACGGTGCGACCATCGACTTCGAGGACACCATCCAGAAGCAGGGCTTCACCATCGACAACCCCAATGCGACGGGGTCGTGCGCCTGCGGAGACTCGTTCCACTGAGCGTTCCATAACACAAAAAACAGCTCTGGGCCGCCCCTCGTGGGCGGCCCTTTGTGTTCGAAACCGGGTGTCCGTCGGAGTAGGGTAGAGAACGCCACATACAGTTGCATGTGAACTGTCCCCGAGTCTCTCGAAAGGTCACCGGTGCGTCACAATCGCCGTCTCCGATGGGCTGCCATCCCGATCGCAGCGACACTCGCTATCGTCCTCGCGGGCTGCACGCAGGCCCAGCT
Organism: Leifsonia sp. Soil_N53; assembly: GCF_057655165.1. Classification (NCBI taxonomy): domain Bacteria; kingdom Bacillati; phylum Actinomycetota; class Actinomycetes; order Micrococcales; family Microbacteriaceae; genus Leifsonia; species Leifsonia sp. Soil_N53. Next base: position 56,305 of record NZ_JBDGMM010000045.1, on the reverse strand, counting down.
CCACGGCTTCCTGCCGGGCTTCGTCGAGGGCGAGCAGCCCGTCACCAACCACACCGACCGCATCAGCGGCCTCTGGGTGACCAGCTGGATCGTCCTGCTCATCGTCGGCATCGTCGTCTGGGGGCTCATCCTGTGGGCAGTGGTCGTGTACCGCCGCCGCAAGGGGCAGACCGGCCTCCCGGTGCAGTTGCGCTACAACATGCCGATCGAGATCTTCTACACGATCGTGCCGCTCATCCTGGTCCTCGGCTTCTTCGCCTTCACGGCGCGCGACCAGAACGCCATCGAGCAGCCCTACGCGCACCCCGACCTCAAGATCCAGGTCTACGCGAAGCAGTGGGCGTGGGACTTCAACTACGTGACCGACAACGTCTACGACCCGGGCATCCAGGCGCAGCCGGACGACGCGAACGCGACGCCCGGCTCGGTCCAGGAGGGCGAGATCCCCACGCTCTACCTGCCCGAGAACAAGAAGATCACGATCCAGCTCGACTCGCGCGACGTGATCCACTCCTTCTGGGTCCCGGCCTTCCTCTACAAGAAGGACGTCATCCCGGGCAAGACCAACTACATGTACTTCTCGACCACCGGCCGCACGGGCACCTTCGTCGGCAAGTGCGCTGAGCTGTGCGGCGAATACCACTCGGCGATGCTCTTCAACGTGAAGATCGTGTCGCAGAGCGAGTACGACGCCCACATCCAGTCGCTGCGCGACAAGGGCTTCGAGGGCCAGCTGGGGTCGGAGTACAACCGCAACAACAACCTGCCCGGCACGGGCGCGCCCACGGGCAACGAGTGATTTCGGCAACGAGTAGGACAGACGCATGACGACGACAGCACCGGCGCCAGGAGCGACCACCGCGCCCGCTCCGAAGCCCACCCTCCTCACCGCCAACGGTGTGGAGCGCAAGGGCAACATCCTCGTGAACTACATCACGTCGACGGACCACAAGACGATCGGGTACATGTACCTGATCTCGTCGTTCATCTACTTCCTCATCGGCGGCGTGATGGCCCTCATCATCCGCGCCCAGCTCTTCGAGCCGGGTCTCGAGGTGGTGCAGACCAAGGAGCAGTACAACCAGCTCTTCACGATGCACGGCACGATCATGCTGCTGATGTTCGCGACGCCGCTGTTCGCCGGCTTCGCCAACGTGCTCATGCCGCTGCAGATCGGCGCCCCCGACGTGGCGTTCCCGCGTCTGAACGCGCTGGCGTACTGGTTCTACTCCTTCGGCTCGCTGATCGCGGTCGCCGGGTTCCTCACCCCGCAGGGTGCGGCCTCCTTCGGCTGGTTCGCGTACGCACCGTTGTCGAGTACGACGTTCTCACCAGGAATCGGCGGGAACCTCTGGGTCCTGGGCCTCGGTCTGTCGGGCTTCGGCACCATCCTCGGTGCGGTGAACTTCATCACGACCATCATCACGATGCGCGCGCCGGGCATGACCATGTTCCGCATGCCGATCTTCACCTGGAACACCCTCGTGACGTCGATCCTCGTCCTGATGGCCTTCCCGGTCCTGGCCGCCGCGCTGTTCGCCCTCGCGGCCGACCGCGTGTTCAACGCGCACATCTACGACGCCGCGAACGGCGGAGCCCTGCTCTGGCAGCACCTGTTCTGGTTCTTCGGCCACCCCGAGGTCTACATCATCGCGCTGCCGTTCTTCGGCATCGTGTCCGAGATCTTCCCGGTGTTCAGCCGCAAGCCGATCTTCGGGTACAAGACGCTGATCTACGCGACGATCGCGATCGCCGCGCTGTCCGTCACCGTGTGGGCGCACCACATGTACGTGACCGGCTCCGTGCTGCTGCCGTGGTTCTCCTTGATGACTATGCTCATCGCGGTGCCGACGGGCGTGAAGATCTTCAACTGGATCGGCACGATGTGGCGCGGCTCGCTGACGTTCGAATCGCCGATGCTGTGGTCGATCGGCTTCCTGATCACGTTCACGTTCGGTGGCCTCACCGGCGTCATCCTCGCGTCGCCGCCGCTGGACTTCCACGTCTCCGACACCTACTTCGTGGTCGCGCACTTCCACTACGTCGTGTTCGGAACCGTCGTCTTCGCGATGTTCGCCGGCTTCTACTTCTGGTGGCCGAAGTGGACGGGCAAGATGCTCAACGACCGGCTCGGCAAGTGGCACTTCTGGCTGCTGTTCATCGGCTTCCACACGACCTTCCTCATCCAGCACTGGCTGGGCGTGGTCGGCATGCCCCGCCGGTACGCGACCTACCTGCCCTCCGACGGCTTCACCTGGATGAACCAGGTCTCGTCGATCGGCGCGGGCATCCTCGCGATCTCGATGATCCCGTTCTTCGTGAACGTGTACCTCACGGCGCGCAACGCTCCGCGAGTGATGGTCAACGACCCGTGGGGCTACGGCCGCTCGCTCGAGTGGGCGACCTCCTGCCCGCCGCCGCGGCACAACTTCACGTCCATCCCGCGCATCCGCTCCGAGTCGCCGGCGTTCGACCTCAACCACCCCGAGGCTGGCATCCCGATCGGCGTCGGCGGCGGCAAGGACGCTCCGGACGCTCCCGTGCTCGACATCTCGAACAACAAGGTGAAGTGACCAATGAGAGCCAATTCCATCCTCTTCTGGATCCTGTCGGTCTTCTTCATCCTCTCGGCGATCGTCTACACGCTGTGGAGCCTGCTCGACCCGATGCACATGAAGGTCGAGTGGGTCGGCACGGTGGCGCTGACGCTGAGCGCCATCCTGGCCGCGTTCATCGCGTTCTACGTGGGCCGCTCGCACGCCGCCCAGGGCGGTGAGCTGCCGGAGGACCGCCTCGACGCCAACATCGACGACGGCGACCCCGAACTCGGTCACTTCTCCCCGTGGAGCTGGTGGCCGGTGTCGCTCGCGGTGGGCGCCGCGCTGGTCATGCTGGGCCTGGCGGTCGGCATCTGGATCTGCTTCATCGGCGTCGCGTTCAGCATCGTCTGCATCGTCGGCTGGGTCTACGAGTACTACCGCGGCTACTTCGCCCGCTGAACCTCGCGCACGTCACGAAGGCCGTCTCCCCTCGGGAGGCGGCCTTCGTCGTCGAGGCGGCGCATTCTCCGCCGCCTCGCGCGTTCCGGGCCCACTTTGCGCCCCCTCGACGTCCCCCATCTACCTGACAGAACACGCCGTCTGGAACCCATGGCAGGCGGCGCGTCCTGTCAGGTAATGCGTCCAGGGGACGCAACACGCCGCGTCGCGGCCGGCGCGGCGGCGTGTTGTGCCCCCTCGTTTGGGAGACGGCCGACGTCGCGCCGCAATCTACCTGACAGGTCACGCCGCTTGGAGGGTGCGTCGGACGGCGTGACCTGGCAGATAGTTCGTCCCCTTGAGCGCGAGGTGGGCTTCGCCCGCCGTCGAGGCGGCGCAGAATGCGCCGCCTCGCGCGATGGGGGCTAGTTTGTGCCGCCTCGCGGGTCAGCGGGGGGTGAAGGTGAGTAGGTCGACGGAGACGGTGGTGGCGTCGACGGGTGCGGGGGCGGCCGCGGCGTGGCGGGCGGACGGGCCCATGCCCGCCAGGGCGGCCCGGAGGGCGTCGTCGAGCGCGAGGTCGTACCGCACAGGTTCGCGCGTCAGCGGGGCGTACAGCGCGTCTGCAGCGGCGATGACGTCCTCGGCCTTGTCGGAGGGGATGTCGAGCATGGTGCCGGCCTCCCGGAGCGACGCGAGGTGGTCGGCGCGGGGAACGACGACCGCGAGCGTGCCACCCGGGCGCAGCACGCGGTGGAACTCGGGGAGGTTGCGGGGCGCGAACACGTCCAGGACCGCGTCCACGCTGTGCGAGCGGACCGGGAGCGGCCGCCAGGTGTCCGCCACCAGGCCGTCGACGTCGGGCGACGAGCGCACGGCGCGGGCGACGGCCGCGGGGGAGAGGTCCATCGCGAGGCCGACGGCGCCGGGGGAGGCGGCCAGCACGGCGCGCAGGTAGTGGCCGGTGCCGGCTCCCGCATCCAGGACGCGCCCGGCCGGGGCGAGCGCGTCCGGGGTGAGCCCGGCCGGGGCGAGCGCGGACGCCAAGGCCCGGGCGATCGGTTCGTAGGCGCCGCCCTCCAGCACCGTGTCGCGCGCGTCCAGCATCTCGGCGGTGTCGCCGACGAACTTGCTTCCGCCGCCGAGCAGCGACACGTAGCCCCGCTTATTGACGTCGTGACGGTGTCCGGCGGCGCAGCCCAGGGTGAGGCGGTCGACCGGTTCGAGGTCCCGCTCGCAGACCGGGCAGCGCAGCCACGACGCCAGGCGGCTCAGGTCGGTCACAGTGGTCTCCACGACGGTCGGTGGGCGGGGGATACGCGAAAGCGCCGGTGCAGAAGCTGCACCGGCGCCTTCACAGCGGGATCAGTGGTGGCCGTGGCCCGACTCGAGCTCCGCGCGGGTCGGCGGGACCAGCCGGTCCTCGAAGAACCAGCGGGACAGGCTCGCGCGCATACGCGTGCCGGCCGTGATCTTGCCGCGCCGGTTCGGGCGGATCATCAGCGGCTCGTAGGTCTCGAAGCTCACCAGACGCCAGCGCTCGTAGTCACTGAGCTGCTCGTGCACCTCGATGAACTCGCCACCGGGGAGCTTCACGATGCGACCGGTCTCGTAGCCGTGCAGGGCGATCGAGCGGTCCTTCTTCTGCAGCGCTAGACAGATGCGCTTGGTGAGGAAGTACGCGACCACCGGGCCGACGAAGAGCAGCGCCTGGAGGGTGTGGATGACGCCCTCCATCGTGAGCATGAAGTGCGTGGCGATGATGTCCGACGAGGCCGCAGCCCAGAACACCGCGTAGAAGGTCACGCCGGCGGCGCCGATGGCCGTGCGGGTGGCCGCGTTGCGAGGACGGTCCAGGATGTGGTGCTCGCGCTTGTCGCCGGTGATCCACGCCTCGATGAAGGGGTAGATCATCACGGTGACGATGAAGACACCGAGGATGACGACCGGGACGATGATGTTGAACGACCAGGTGCGGTTCAGCCAGACGAACTCCCAGCCCGGCGGGACGAGACGCAGCGCGCCGTCCGCGAAGCCGATGTACCAGTCCGGCTGCGTACCGGCGGACACCGGGGAGGGGTCGTACGGGCCGTAGTTCCAGATCGGGTTGATGGTGAAGAGCGACGCCATGAGCGCGACGACACCGAACACGATGAAGAAGAAACCGCCGGCCTTCGCCGCGTACACCGGGAGGACCGGGTAGCCGACGACGTTGCCCTGCGTGCGGCCGGGGGCCGCGTACTGCGTGTGCTTGTGGACGACCACGAACAGCAGGTGCAGCGCGATGAACGCGACGACCAGCGCGGGCAGCAGCAGGATGTGCAGCGTGTAGAGGCGTCCGACGATCGCGGTGCCGGGGAACTCGCCGCCGAAGAGCAGGAACGAGATCCAGGTGCCGACCACGGGGAGGCCCTTGATCAGGCCGTCGATGATCCGGAGGCCGTTGCCCGAGAGCAGGTCGTCCGGGAGCGAGTAGCCGGTGAAGCCCTCGGCCATCGCCAGGATGAACAGCGTGAAGCCGATCACCCAGTTGAGCTCGCGCGGCTTGCGGAACGCGCCGGTGAAGAAGATGCGGAGCATGTGCAGACCGATCGCGGCCACGAACAGCAGAGCCGCCCAGTGGTGGATCTGACGCACGAGCAGGCCGCCGCGCACCTCGAACGAGATGTTCAGCGTGGACTCCATCGCCGCGGACATGTGGATGCCCTTGAGCGGCACGTACGAGCCGTTGTAGACGACTTCCGCCATCGACGCCTGGAAGAAGAACGTCAGGAACGTCCCCGTGAGCAGGATGACGATGAAGCTGTAGAGGGCGACCTCACCGAGCAGGAAGGACCAGTGGTCGGGGAAGATCTTGCGACCGAACTCCTTGACCGCGCCCGAGATGCTGGTGCGGTCCTCGATGTAGTTGGCGGCCGCCGCTGTGAAGCCGCCGCTCTTGACCTGAGTGGGTGCCGCGGGTGCCGCGGCGGTCGAGGTGCTCAATGACGCTCCCAGAAACTCGGGCCGACGGGCTCGTGGAAGTCGCTGCGGGCGACCAGGTAACCGTCGGCGTCAACGGTGATCGGCAGCTGCGGCAGTGGCCGCTTCGCCGGTCCGAAGATGACCTGCGCCTCGTGCGTGATGTCGAACTGCGACTGGTGGCACGGGCACAGCAGGTGGTGGGTCTGCTGCTCGTAGAGGGCCACAGGGCACCCGACGTGCGTGCAGATCTTGGAGTAGGCGACGATGCCGTCGTAGTTCCAGTTCTCGCGGCCCTTGGACACGTGCAGGTCCTCGGGCTTGAGGCGCATGAGCAGGACGGCCGCCTTGGCCTTCTGCTCCAGCATGTCGGGGGCGTCGTTGAGGCCCTCGGGGATGACGTGGAAGGCGCTGCCGAGCGTCACGTCCGACGCCTTGATCGGCGTGCCGGACGGGTCGCGGGTGAGGCGGATGCCCTTGGCCCACATGGTCTGCGACAGCAGCTCGGCCGGGTCCTCGCCCTGCGGCGCGAGACCGCGGAACAGGATGATGCCGGGCAGCGGGAATGCGATCAGCGCACCGATCAGGCTGTTGCGGATGAGCACGCGGCGGTTGAAGCCGGACTCCTCGTCGGCCTGGCGGAAGATCTCCGCGGCGCGCTCGGTGGTCTGCTCGGAGCCGCGCACGGGGTGACGGAGGTCGACGCCCTCCTTCTCGTGCATGAGCGCCTTGCCCCAGTGCACAGCACCGATGCCGATCGCGAGGAGGGCGAGGGTGATGCCGAGGCCGATGAACAGATTATTCAGGCGGACCGAGCCCGGGTCGCTGTCGTTGATCGGGAACGCCAGGTAGGCGGCGACCGCCCAGACGGAGCCCGCGATCGACAGGTAGAACAGCGTGTAGACGGTGCGCTCGGCGCGCCGCTCCTTCTTGGGGTCGAGGTCGGTCACTCGCTGCCGGTGCGGCGGGAAGCCGGGGTTCTCCACGGCGTCGCGGATGATCACCGCCGTCCCGGGGTCACCGGTCCGGTGCACGTCGACGGCCGACGAACTGGCTGGCGTCAGCTCGTGACCGCCGTTCTCGTCCTGTGCCATTGTTCTCCTTCTTACGCTGTGCTTCTACAAGTACGACAGAACGGTCAGTTGGACTTCGCCGTGATCCACACGGTCAGCGCGACGATGGCGCCCAGACCGAAGATCCAGAGGAAGAGTCCCTCGGCCACCGGGCCCAGCGAGCCGAGCTCGAAGCCGCCCGGGGACGGGTTGTTCTGGATGTACTTGAGGTACGTGATGATGTCGGCCTTGCCCTGGGGCGAGATGTTCAGGTCGTTGAACACCGGCATGTTCTGCGGGCCGGTGATCATGGCCTCGTAGATGTGCTTCGCGCTCACACCCGTGAGCGGCGGGGCGAACTTGCCCTCCGTGAGCGCTCCACCCGCGCCGGCGACGTTGTGGCACATCGCGCAGTTGATGCGGAAGAGCTGGGCGCCGTTGGCGGCGTCGCCCTTGCCGGCGAGGTACTTCTGCTCCGGGATCGACGGGCCGGGCGCGAGCGAGGCGACGTAGGCGGCCAGGGCCGCGACCTCCTCGTCGGAGAACTGGACCGGCTTCTGCTCGGCCTGCGGGCCCTGCATCTGCATCGGCATGCGGCCGGTGCCGACCTGGAAGTCGACAGCCGCGGCGCCGACGCCGATGAGCGAGGGGGCGTTGACCGTGCCCTGCGCGTCCATGCCGTGGCAGGTGGCGCAGTTGGCCTGGAAGAGCTTCTCGCCCTGCTCGACGGACGACTTCGTCGCCGTCTGCACCTGCGGGGTGTCCGCGGAGGCGGTGGTGGTCGTGAAGGCGGCGTACGCTCCGCCGGTCAGGCCGAGGCCGATGGCGAGCAGGGCGACGGTGGCGAGCGGGTGGCGGCGGCCGGTCTTGCGCGCTGCCTTCGCGTTACGCGAGGAGGCCGCTGCGCGGGACTTCTGGGTGCCGGGGACGCGGGGACGCATGAGGTGAGGTCAGCTCCTGTTGATCTATCGGATGATGTAGATGACCGCGAACAGTCCGATCCACACGACATCGACGAAGTGCCAGTAGTACGACACGACGATGGCGCTCGTGGCCTCTTTGTGGCCGAAGGTCTTGACCGCGAAGGCGCGGCCGATGACGAGCAGGAAGGCGATGAGGCCGCCGGTGACGTGGAGGGCGTGGAAGCCGGTCGTCAGATAGAAGGCGGAGCCGTAGGCGTTGGCGTCGAGGGAGATGCCCTCGGAGACGAGCGTGGCGTACTCGAGCACCTGGCCGGAGACGAAGATCGCGCCGAGCAGGTACGAGAGGGCGAACCACTCGACCATGCCCCACTTCCAGAACTGGAGCACACCGCCCGCGCGGCGCGGCTGGAGGCGCTCCGCGGCGAACACACCGAACTGGCAGGTCACCGAGCTCAGCACAAGGACGATCGTGTTGGTGAGCGCGTATGGCACGTTGAGGTGCGCCGTCTCGGCGGCCCACAGATCGGGCGACGTCGACTTGAGCGTGAAGTAGATCGCGAACAGACCCGCGAAGAACATCACCTCGGAGCCGAGCCAGACGATGGTGCCGACGGCCACGACATTGGGCCGGTTGATCGCCGGCGCGCTCGTTGCAGGAGAAATGGAGGTGCTCGTCACAAATCCCATTATGGCTGAAAAGAAGCCGTGGTTTTCTCACCTGAAAGGCACGAATCCGCCTCGATTCTGGTGAAGGCCGGTTTCCACCTGGTACAAACCCCCGCCTCCCCGTGGCGTGTCGCCTCCCCATAGGATCGCTGTATGACGGAAATGCAGTCCTGGTCGTCCGTGCTCACCTCACTTCTGGCCCGCGAGGACCTCAGTGTGGCGGACGCGGCATGGGCGATGGACCAGGTGATGGCGGGCGAGGCCACAGAGGCCCAGCTCGCCGCATTCCTCATCGCGCTGCGCGCAAAGGGCGAGACCGTCGACGAGATCGTCGGCTTCCGCGACGCCATCCTCGACCACGCCGTCCCGCTGGACGTCGACCCGATGGCGCTCGACATCGTCGGCACCGGGGGCGACCGGTTCGGCACCGTGAACGTCTCGACCACCGCCTCCATCGTCGCCGCGGCCGCCGGGGTGCCCGTCATCAAGCACGGCAACCGGGCGGCCAGCTCGTCGTCCGGGTCGTCGGACGTGCTGGCGGCGCTCGGGATCGACCTCACGCTCCCGCCGGAGCGGGTCGCCGAGGTGCTGCGGAGCACGGGGATCACCTTCGCGTTCGCCAGCGCCTTCCACCCCGGTTTCGCCAACGCCGGCCCGGTGCGCTCGCAGCTCGGCGTGCCGACCGTGTTCAACTTCCTCGGGCCGCTGTGCAATCCGGCGCGCCCGGAGGCGTCGGCGGTGGGCGTGGCGACGCTCGACCGCATCCCGCTGATCGTCGGCGTGTTCCAGACCCGCGGCGCGACCGCGCTGGTCTTCCGCGGCGACGACGGCCTCGACGAGCTGTCGACCACCGGCCACAGCCACGTCTGGGAGGTCTCCAGGGGCCTCGTCACCGAGCACGACATCGACCCGCGCGATCTGGGCATCCCGCGCGCGAGGATCGAGGACCTGCTCGGAAAGGACGCCGCGTACAACGCGGCTGTCGTGCGTGCCGTGCTCGCGGGCCAGGAGGGCCCCGTGCGCGACATCGTCCTGCTCAACGCGGCGGCCGGGCTCGTGTCCTACGAGCTCGCGTCCGACCCGTCGAGGGTCCAGGTGTCCATCCTGGATCGGTTCCGTTCGCACATGGCGGTCGCCGCCCAGGCGATCGACTCCGGGGCTGCGGCCGCGAAGCTCGAGGAATGGGTCGAGGCGACGCACTGACAGCAAGTGGAAGGAAGGGTTTTCGATGAAGAAGCTCATCAACGACGTACCCGACGTCGTGACCGAGTCCCTCGCGGGGTTCGGACGGGCTCACGCGGACATCGTCACGGTGTCGCAGGACCCCCGCTTCGTCTCCCGGGCCGACGGCCCGGTGCGCGGCAAGGTCGGCCTGGTCAGCGGTGGGGGCAGCGGTCACGAGCCGTTGCACGCCGGATTCGTGGGGCAGGGCATGCTGGACGCCGCCGTCCCCGGTGAGGTCTTCACCTCGCCGACGCCGATGCCGATCGTGGAGGCCACCAAGGCCGCGGACGGCGGCGCCGGCGTGCTCCACATCGTCAAGAACTACACGGGCGACGTGCTGAACTTCGAGACGGCCGCCGACCTGGTGGGCGCGGAGGGCATCTCGGTGCGCGCCGTCGTCACCAACGACGACGTCGCCGTGCAGGACTCCCTCTACACGGCGGGCAGGCGCGGCGTCGCCGGCACCGTGCTGGTCGAGAAGATCGCCGGGGCGGCCGCCGAACGCGGCGACGACCTCGACGCCGTCACCGCGGTGGCGGAGAAGGTCAACGCCAACGTGCGCTCGATCGGCCTCGCCCTCACCGACGGCACCGTGCCGCACGCGGGCGAGCCCGGCTTCGTGCTCCCGGAGGACGAGATCGAGTTCGGCGTCGGCATCCACGGCGAGCCGGGCCGCGAGCGGATCAAGATCGAGCCGGCCGACCGTCTGGTGGACCGGATGATGGACGCCGTCCTCACCGACCTGCCGTTCTCCTCGGGTGACACCGTGCTGCTGTTCGTCAACGGGATGGGCGGCACTCCGCTCTCGGAGCTCTACATCCTGTTCCGGCGGGCGGCGGAGAACCTCGACGAGCGCGGCATCGTCCTCGGCCGGTCGCTGGTCGGCAACTACGTCACCTCGCTGGAGATGCAGGGCGCCTCCATCTCGGTGCTGAAGCTGGACGACGAGCTGACCGCTCTGTGGGACGCGCCGGTGCGCACGGCCGCGCTCCGCTGGGGTGTCTGAGCCGGGCGTGTGGGCCGGGGCGTACGCTCCACACACCGGATGACGGAAACGACACGAGGAAGGATGCGCTGATGGCGCTGGACACGAACTGGGTCTCGTCCTGGATCTCGGCGGCGGCGACGACCGTGACCGAGCACAAGGGGGAGCTGAACACGCTCGACCGGGAGATCGGCGACGGCGATCACGGCGAGAACATGGACCGCGGGCTCCGCGCGTCCGTGGACGCGCTCGCGAAGCTGCCCGCCGACGCGACGCCGTCCGCGGCGCTGCGCTCGGTCGCGATGACCCTGATCTCCACGGTCGGCGGCGCGTCCGGCCCGCTGTACGGCACGGCCTTCCTCAAGGCGGCCGAGCCCGTCGGCGATGCGGACGCGATCGACGGGGAGACCCTCGTCGCGCTGCTCACGGCGGCGCGCGACGGGATCGTGTCCCGCGGCAAGGCGGAGTCCGGCGACAAGACGATGATCGACGCCTGGACCCCCGCGGTGGAGGCGGCCTCGGCCGCGCTCGCCGCGGGGGACGCCCCCGGCGCCATCCTCGACGCCGCCGCGACGGCGGCCGAGCAGGGGTCGGACGCCACGATCCCGCTCGTCGCCCGCAAGGGTCGCGCCAGCTACCTGGGCGAGCGCTCCGCCGGCCACAGGGACCCCGGAGCGCAGTCGACCGCGCTGATCCTGCGGACCGCCGCCGAGGCGGCGGAATGACGGGGGACGCCGGGACCACCGATCGCGTGGGACTCGTCTTCGTCTCGCACAGCTCGCAGCTCGCCGCCGGCGCCGTCGCCCTCGCGGGGCAGATGGCGCCGTCGGTGACGCTGCTGGCGGCGGGCGGCACGGACGACGACGGGATCGGCACCAGCTTCGCGAAGGTGATGACCGCGGTGGGGGAGGCCGACACCGGCTCCGGCGTCGTGGTCGTCAGCGACCTCGGGTCCGCCCTGCTGACGGCCGAGACCGTGCTCGACCTGCTCCCGGAGGACGAGCGCGCCCGCGTGCGCGTGGTCGACGGCCCGTTCGTGGAGGGCGGCGTCGCCGCGGCGGTCGCCGCGGAGACCGGCGCCGACCTCGCGGGGGTGGCGGCCGCGGTGGAGGACGCGCGCTCGGCGTGGGGGGAGGCGGAGGCGCCTGCTGCGCCTGCGCCGGCCGCCGCGGCTGCGCCGGCCGTGCGCGACGCGTCCGGCTACACGCGCGAGGTGCTCGTGCGAAATCCGCAGGGCCTCCATGCCCGCCCCGCCGCCGAGTTCGTGAAGCTGGCCAACACCTTCCCGGTGAAGGTGACGGTCAACGGCAAGGATGCGAAGAGCCTGCTCGGCGTGATGTCGCTCGGCCTCACCGCGGGGGCGACGGCCTCGATCGCGTCCCCGGACGACGAGGGGGAGGCCGCAGTGGACGCCCTGGTGGACCTGGTGGAGAGCGGGTTCGGGGAGGTCTGACCTCCCGTCCCTCCCGTCACTGGCGACCCGGCTAGAGGTCGGCCGCCATCTCCAGCTCGAGGGTGCTGCGGTCGAGCGGGTACGGCTGCGTGTGGCCGGTGAAGGAGAAGCCGCGGCGCTCGTAGTATCGGATCGCCGCCGCGTTGTGCTCGTGCACCTCCAGCAGCAGCCGCCCGGAGCGGGCGCGCGCCCAGTCCGCGACCGCGTCCAGCAGGGCGTCGGCCACGCCGTGCTCGCGCCCGCGCGCCGACGGCGTCACGTACACGCCCACCAGGTGCGGATCCGAGCCCGACGCATGGAAGCCGCCCATCGTTCCCAGCCAGCGGCCGTCGGGCGCCACCGCGGCGAACAGCCGGCTGGTCGGCGAGGCGTTCGCCGCGCGCCGCCTCCAGTGCTCGTCGGGGTGCGTGCGGGCCGTCGCCAGCGTCTCGAGGAATGCGATGGGCGTGTCCTCGAGCATCTCCAGGCGGATCGCGCGGTATGCGACCCAGTCGTCCTCCGTGCTCGGGCGGACGACCCAGCCGTCGGTCACGTCAGTTCCGCTCGGTCAGCAGTGCTTCGGTCTCGGCGAGCAGGATGGCCGTGCAGAGACCGTCGAGGGCCGCGCGGAGCTCGGCGAGCGGCGGGAAGGTCGGGGCGATGCGGATGTTCGCGTCGCGCGGGTCCTCGCCGTACGGGAAGGTCGCCCCGGCCGGTGTGACCGCGATGCCGGCCTCCTTCGCCAGCTGCACCGCACGCTTGGCGCAGCCGTCGAGCACGTCCAGGCTCACGAAGTAGCCGCCCCGCGGCGCGTTCCAGGAGCCGGCGCCCCACGGCTCGAGCCGCGCGCGGAACGCCTCGTCGACCGCCGCGAACTTCGGCTCGAGGATGACGCGGTGCTTCTCCATGTGCGCCGCCAGACCGTCCGCGTCGCCCAGGAACTGCACATGGCGCAGCTGGTTGAGCTTGTCCGGGCCAATGCTCTGGGCGGCCGAGTTGTGCTGGAACCAGGCGATGTTCGCCTGCGACGCCCCGATGAACGCGACACCGGCGCCGGGATAGGTCACCTTGGAGGTGGACGCGAAGATCAGCGGGCGGTCGGGGTTGCCCGCCTCCGCGGCCAGCGCCAGGATGTCGATCGGCTCCGGGCGCTCGTCGCTCAGGTGGTGCACGACGTATGCGTTGTCCCAGAACAGCCGGAAGTCCGGGGCGGCGGTGAGCGAGACCAGCGCGCGGGCGACCTCCTCGCTGTAGACCGCCCCGGTGGGGTTGGAGTACACCGGGACGCACCACATGCCCTTGATGCTGTCGTCGGTCGCCAGCAGCGTCTCGATCGTCTCGATGTCGGGGCCGTCGTCGTTCATCGGCACCGCGATCATCCGGATGCCGAAGCGCTCGCAGATCGTGAAGTGCCGGTCGTAGCCGGGTACGGGCGCGAGGAAGCTGATCGGCTGGTGGCTCCACGGCAGGTCCCCGCCCGGGACGCCGTGCAGCAGCGCCTGCGCGACCGTGTCGTGCATGACGGTGAGGCTGGAGTTGCCGAGGGCGAGGAGCTGGGCGACCGGCACGCGCAGAGCGTCGGCGAAGATCGCGCGCAGCTCCGGGAGGCCGTTCGGACCGCCGTAGTTGCGCAGGTCCGTGCCCGCGGCGTCGCGGTAGGCCCCGTCGGGCAGGTGCAGGAGGTCGTTCGACAGGTCGAGCTGCTCGGCGGACGGCTTGCCGCGCGTGATGTCCAGCGCGAGGCCGGCCGCCTTGAGCTCGTCGTAGGCGCGCGCGAAGTCGGCGTGCGCGGCGCGGAGCGCTTCGGTGTCGAGGTCGGCGAGGGGTGCGGGAGCGGTGGTCACAATCCGATCGTAGCGGCGCGCTGGCGGGGCCGCCCGGCCGGGACGTGCGAACATCCACTCTGTGACGGACGAACTGAAGCGCGGACGCGGCCTCACCCGCGTGAAGCTGTACATCGCCCTGGCGGCGGGCGTCGTCGTGGCGGTCGTGGCCTCCTTCTTCGACGTCGTGCACCACGCGATCATCGCCGGCTGGGCGACCGCCTGCCTGGTGTACGTCGTCTGGGTGTGGTCCACCGTCTGGCGCATGGACGCGAAGGACACCAAGAGCCACGCGACCCTGGAGGATCCCGGCCGCAGGGTCGCGGACCTCGTCCTGCTCATCGCGGCGCTGGCCAGCGTGGTCGCCGTCGTGTGGGTGCTGGTCGACGCGCGGAGCCTGAAGGGCGGCGCGCAGCTCGGCGTGGCCCTGCTCGCCGTCGTGAGCGTCGCGCTGTCCTGGCTGCTCGTCCACACGCTCTACACGCTGCGCTACGCGCGGATCTACTACCGCAGGGACGGCGGCGTCGACTTCAACCAGGAGGAGCCGCCGCAGTACAGCGACTTCGCGTACCTCGCGCTGACGCTCGGGATGACGTTCCAGGTCTCCGACACGAACATCTCCAGCTCCTACCTGCGCCGGACGATCCTCGGCCACACACTGCTGTCGTACGTGTTCGGCACGGTCATCGTGGCGGCGACCGTGAACCTGGTGGCCGGGCTGACCTAGCGCAGGTAGCGCACGAAGCGGTACCGGATGCCGTTCGCGGCGGACAGCCACGGACCGGCTTCGCCGTGCCACTCGGGCCCGAGCTCCGGGGCGACGGTGTCGCCGGCCACCGCGAGGTCGAGCTCGGTGACCTCGACCCGGTCGGCGACGGGGAGGGCCTGGCTGTAGAGCTGCGCGCCGCCGATCACCCAGACGGTGTCGGCCGCGGGGTCGGGTTCGGTGCCGTCCGCGGTCTCGCGCAGGGCGTCGTCCAGCGAGTGCACGACGGTCGCGCCGGGCGCGTCGAACCGGGCGTTGCGCGTCACGACCACGTTCGCCCTCCCGGGGAGCGGGCGGAACCGCTCCGGGAGCGACTCCCAGGTGCGCCGGCCCATCACGACGGGGCCGCCGCCGGTGAGCTCGCGGAAGTGCTTCAGGTCCTCGGGGAGATGCCAGGGCATCACGCCGGCCGCGCCGATCACCCGGTCGTGGGCCTGCGCCCAGATCAGCGCGACGCTCATACGGCGACGGTCGCGCGGATCGCGGGGTGGTGCTGGTAGTTCTCGATGACGAAGTCCTCGTAGCGGTAGTCGAAGATGCTCTCCGGCTTTCGCGCGAACCGCAGGGTAGGCGCCGGATACGGGTCGCGGGTGAGCTGCTCGGTCACCTGCTCGACGTGGTTGTCGTAGATGTGGCAGTCGCCGCCGGTCCAGACGAATTCACCCGGCTCCAGGCCGACCTGCTGGGCGACCATCATCGTGAGGAGAGCGTAGCTGGCGATGTTGAACGGGACACCGAGGAACATGTCGGCGCTGCGCTGGTAGAGCTGGCAGGAGAGCCGGCCGTCTGCGACGTAGAACTGGAAGAACGCGTGGCAGGGCGCGAGCGCCATGTCCGGGATGTCGGCGACGTTCCAGGCCGAGACGATGATGCGCCGGGAGTCCGGGTCGCGGCGGAGGGTGTCGATGACCTGCTGGATCTGGTCGATGTGCGTCCCGTCGGGCGCCGGCCACGACCTCCACTGCACGCCGTAGACCGGGCCGAGCTCGCCGCGCTCGTCGGCCCACTCGTCCCAGATGGTGACGCCGTTGTCGCGCAGCCAGCCGACGTTGCTCTCGCCGCGCAGGAACCAGAGCAGCTCGTAGGCGATGGACTTGAAGTGCACCCGCTTGGTGGTGATCAGCGGGAACCCGTCGGCGAGGTCGAACCGGAGCTGGCGCCCGAACACGCTGCGCGTCCCGGTGCCGGTGCGGTCGGACTTGTGGCTGCCGTTCGCGAGGACGTCGCGCAGCAGGTCTTCGTACGGAGTCGGGATCGGCGTGCTCATCGAGACGATGGTACTTCGCCTGCGGCCGGTGAGGTGGGTGACCCGCGGATGCCCCCTGACCGCTCGGTCCATCCGGTCGTAGGCTTCGGTCATGGAGCGGGCCGATGACGTGGAGGGCGGCGGCGCCGCCGAGCCGGACGGTGCGGTCCGCCACAGCGACGACGAGCTCGCGGACGCCCTCCAGGCCGAGGTCGACCGGGCGACGGCGGCCATCCCGATCGTGGCCGAATCCCGCGCCGAGCGGCCCGCGGCGGAGAGGCCGGTGGCAGAGCGGCCGGTGGCGGAGTCGGTAGAACCGGCTGAGGATGCCGCGGCCGGTCTCAGCGATGCGGAGGTCACGGCGATCGTGGACGCGGACCTCCGGATCCACGACACCTTCGGCGCCATCCAGCATCTGCAGAACGCGCTCCGGGCGCGCGAGACCACCGCGGCCGTGCCCGTCGCGGCCGAGGACGGCGCGGAGGACGACGAGGACGACTGGGTCGGGCCGCCGACGCAGCTCATCAGCTTCGACGACCTCCCCGTCCCGCGGAGGGACCACGGACCGCAGCCGACGTACAGCGCGTGGGTGGGCGCGGCGGTCCCTCAACCGGTGGAGCGCGCGCCGGAGCCGCCGGCGGAGGTGTCGGCGTCGGATGTGTCGCCGCCCAAGTTCCCGACGCTGGCGGTCGAGACCCGCAGTGCCCAGCCCGCAACACCGGAGCCCGCGACGCCGCGCGTCGAGCCGCTCGGTCTCGTTCCGGAGGAGTACGCGCCGAGGGACTCCCAGCCCCTCCCGCTGCTTCCTGCCGCCCTCCCGGCCGCGCTCGCCGCGCCTCCCGCCCCGGTGCCCGCTCCCGCCCCCGCCTCCTCACTCGACCCCACCACCCCCACCCCCACCCCCGAGCGGATCGACGCCGCCGCGGACCACACCCCGGACAGCATCGCGGCCGCCCCACCTGCCCCTCCGACCCCGCCCGCGCCGCACCGGCTCCCCACCGCCGCCGCCGTGCTGGCCGACGCGAGTCCGGTCGCGCCCGCCGCGTTCGTCCCCGAGTCCGTCGATCTCGGGCCCACCCCGCTCGAGCAGCGTGCGGGGCAGGCGTCCCGGCTGTTCTGGCTCTGGTTCGCGGGGACCTCCTCGCTGATCAGCGTCGGAGTGGGAGCGACCCTGTTCCTGCTCGGGCTCAGCCTCCGCCAGCTCCTGGTCGCGACGCTGGTCGGGGTCGCGCTGTCGTTCCTCCCGCTCGGTCTCGGGACGCTGGCGGGCAAGTGGAGCGGGCAGCCGACGATGGTCGTGTCGCGCGCCACGTTCGGGCTGCGCGGCAACGCCCTGCCGACCGTGCTCGCGCTGCTCACGAAGCTGTTCTGGGGAGCGGTGCTGCTCTGGCTGGCCGGGTCGGCCGCCGGTTCGCTGGCGGTCTCCGAGGGCTGGTCGCGGGGCGCGGCGCTCCCGACGGCGATCGCGCTGTTCGTCACCATCGCGGCGGCGGGGGTGGTCGCGTTCTACGGCTACGGACTGGTCTCGCGCGTGCAGCTCGTCCTCACGATCGCGTCCGCCGTGCTGATCGCCACGACGATCGCGGCGACCTGGCGGCACGTCGACATGTCGCGCGCGCTCGCCGTGCCGGACGCGTTCTGGACGCACGTCGTGACCGGTGCGGTGCTGGTGTTCAGCTACGTAGGGCTGGCCTGGGCGATGAGCAGCGCGGAGGTCGCCCGCTACCAGCGCCGCCGTTCGTCCGGGGCAACGGGGATGCTGTGGGCGACGTTCGGGGCCGGCGTGCCGCCGTTCGTGCTCGTCTCCTACGGCGGGCTGCTCGCGGCCTCCGACCCGGAGCTGGCCGGCGAGCTGGCGAGGGACCCGGTGGGCGGCTTCGTGATGCTCGGCCTCCCGGCCTGGTATCCGGTGCCGCTGCTGCTGGCGGTCGGCCTCAGCCTGATCTCTGCGCTCGTGCTCACGATCTACTCGGCGGGCTTCACCCTCGACGCGCTCGGCGTGCGCCTCGGTCGGCGGTGGAGCACGCTGATCGCCGGCGCGGCGATCGGCGTCGCGGGGGTCGTGCTCGCGCTGACGGTGAGCGACCTGGACGTCGTCATCCGTGGCGTGCCCACCGCGCTGTCGGTGCCGGTCGCGGCGTGGGCGGGGCTCTTCGCCGGCGAGATGATGCTGCGCACCCGCCGCTTCCACCACGCCTCCCTGATCCGCAGGGGCGGGGTGTACCCGGACTGGCGCTGGATCAACCTCAGCATGCTCGTGGTCGCGAGCGTGATCGGACTGGGCTTCGTCAGCTCACCGCTGCCGTGGCTGGCCTGGGAGGGCTACCTGTTCCGGCTGCTCGGGGCGGACCCGCACGGTATCGGCGCCAGCAACGTCGGCGTGCTGCTGGCCCTCGGGATCGGTCTGGTCACGCCGATGGTGTCGGGGCTGCACGAGGTGCGCCGCCAGGAGCGCGCGGTCGCCTGACCTGTCCACACCACCAGGCGCCCGGCCCGTCCGGGTAGGCTCTACTCCGTGCCGCACACTCTCCGTTCCGTCTGCGAGGTCGCCGAATCGCTCTGGCCGATCGCCGGAGCGGAGGGCTGGGACGCGCCGGGGCTCGTCTCCGGCGACCCGGCCGCGAGCGTCGAGCGCATCGTGCTCGCCGTGGACGCCGTGGCCGCGACCGTGGAGGAGGCCGTCGGCCTGCACGCGGACCTCCTCATCGCGCACCACCCGCTCCTGCTGCGCGGAGTGACCTCCATCGCCGAGGACCGCTACAAGGGCTCGCTCCTGGCCACCCTGATCCGCAACGACTGCGCCCTGATCGCGGCACACACCAACGCCGACGTGGTCGCCGACGGCACGAGCGCCGTGCTCGCCGCCGCCCTCGGCCTCCGTGACACCGTGCCGATCGCCCCCGCCGCCGACGGCGTGACGGGCATCGGCCGGGTGGGTGCGCTCGCCGAGCCGACGACGCTCGGAGCGCTCGCCCGCGCGCTCGCCGACCTCCTGCCGCCCACGGCCGGGGGAGTCCGCGCGGCCGGCGACTACCACCAGCCCGTGTCGCGCGTCGCCGTGTGCGGCGGCGCAGGCGACTCGCTGCTCTCCAGTGACGCCGTGCGCGGCGCCGACGTCTACATCACGGCCGACCTCCGCCACCATCCGGCGTCGGAGGCACGCGAACAGGCCGTGCTCGGCGGCGGTCCCGCCCTGCTCGACGTCTCGCACTGGGCGAGCGAGTGGCTGTGGCTCGACACCGCGGCCGAGAGCCTGCGGCGTGCGCTGCCCGGCGTGGAGGTCGTGGTGAGCGAGCTGCGCACCGACCCCTGGGATTTCGCGATCCTGCAATGACCCACCGCACGACGACAGCAGAGAGCAGAGCACTGTGAAAGCCAGCCCCTCCGACCAGAACGAGCTCCTCCGGCTGCAGGCCGCCGACACCCGGCTCAGCCAGCTCGACCACACCATCCGCAACCTCCCGCAGACCGCCGAGCTCGCAGCGCTGCAGCCCGACGTGGACGCGCTGCGCGGCCGCTGGATCGGTGCGACGGGCGAGGTGGAGGACGCCCGCGCCGAGCTGAAGCGCGTCGAGTCCGACGTGGAGTTGGTGGAGGCGCGCAAGCGCCGCGACAGCGAGCGCCTGCAGCACACCTCGTCGGTGAAGGACGTGCAGGCGCTGGAGGCCGAGCTCACGTCCCTCGCCAAGCGCCAGGGCGACCTGGAGGAGATCGAGCTCACGGTGATGGAACGGCTGGAGGAGCTCGAGGCGACGCTGGCCTCGATCGAGGCCGAGCGCGGCGAGCTGGACGTCCGGGTGGAGGCCCTGACGGCCTCCCGCGAGGCCGAGGCCGGGACGGTCGGCACCCAGCGTGACGCCCTCGTCCGCGACCGCGCCACCATCGCGGAGGCGCTCCCCGCCGACCTCGTCGCCCTGTACGAGCGGCAGCGGTCGCGGTACGGCGTGGGCGCAGCCCTGCTGCTGCGCGGGGTGTCGATGGGCTCGAACGTGAAGCTCACCGAGTCCGACCTGGCGGAGATCCGCCGGGCGGCCGCGGACGACGTCGTGCTCTGCCCGGACAGCGGGGCGATCCTGATCCGCAACGAGGAGTCGGGGCTCTAGGCCGAGCGCTCGTGCGTGTGCGCTAGTGTGGGGGCCGGAACGGGTCGGCCAGACGGTCGCGTCGGTCCGCGCGAGCGGGCCGCCGAGGAACGTCCGGGCTCCGCAGAGCAGGGTGGTGGGCAACACCCACCCGGGGCAACCCGCGAGAAAGTGCAACAGAGAGCAGACCGCCTCGCACGCGAGTGCGCGGTAAGGGTGAAACGGTGGTGTAAGAGACCACCAGCGGCCGGGGTGACCCGGCCGGCTGGGTAAACCTCGCCTGGAGCAAGGTCAGACAGGGGACCATGAGGCTGCTCGCCTCGTCCCCGGGTAGACCGCTAGAGGGCGGCGGCGACGTCGTCCCGAGAGAGATGGCCGTCCGCGACGCGCAAGCGTCGTGACAGAACCCGGCGTATCGGCCGGCCCGTTCCCTACCTGCCGATCACGTCCCGTCCGCATCCGGATGCGCATCCGGGTCGGTGTCGGGCACGAACCGGTAGCCCATGCCCGCTTCGGTCAGCAGGTAGCGCGGCGACGACGGCACGGGCTCCAGCTTCTTGCGGAGCTGCGCCAGGTACAGCCGCAGGTAGCCGGTGTCATTGGTGTACTGCGGCCCCCACACCTGCGTGAGCAGCGCCTGGCGCGTGACCAGGCGGCGCGGGTTGCGCACCAGCACCTCCAGGATCGCCCACTCGGTCGGAGTCAGCCGCACCGGCGAATCGCCGTCGGCGCCGCGCTTCAGCACCTGGTGGGCCGCCAGGTCGACCGTGATGTCGCCGAACCGCGTCGCCGGCTCGTCGGCCGGCCCGGACTGTCGCCGGGTCAGCGCCCGGATGCGCGCGAGCAGCTCGTCGGCCGCGAACGGCTTGGTGACGTAGTCGTCGGCGCCCGCGTCGAGCGCGTCCACCTTGTCGGCCGAGCCGGTGCGGCCGGAGACGACGAGGATGGGCACGCTCGACCAGCCGCGCAGCCCCTCGATCACCTCGATGCCGTTCAGCTCGGGCATCCCGAGGTCGAGCATGACCAGGTCGGGATGGTGCTCCACCGCCTCCGACAGGGCCTCGACGCCGGTGCGCGCGGTGAGCACGTCGTAGCCGCGGGCGGTCAGGAGGATGCGCAGCGCGCGCAGGATCTGCTGGTCGTCGTCGGCGATCAGGATCCTCATGGGGTCTCCTCCGGGTGGGCTGTGGGCGTGCGGGCAGTGGATGTATGGGCTGTGTGCGTACTGGAAGGGGTGGCCGCAGGCAGCGACACCACCATGGTGAGCCCGCCGCCCGGGGTGTCCTCGGCCTCGAGCGTCCCGCCCATCCCCTCGGCGAAGCCCTTGGAGAGCGCCAGGCCCAGGCCGATCCCGCTGTCGTTGTCCGTGTCGCCCAGCCGCTGGAACGGCAGGAAGACGGCCTCGCGGCGCTCGCCGGGGATGCCGGGCCCGTGGTCGACGACCCGCAGCTGCACCGTCCCACCGAACTCGCTGGCCGCGATGACGGGAGGCCGGCCCTCCGGCGAGAAGCGCAGGGCGTTGCCGAGCAGGTTGACGAGCACGCGCTGCAGCAGCACTCCGTCGGCGAGCACGTCGGGGACGGACTCCGCCAGGTCGAGCTCCACCTGCGCCGGACCGACCCCCAGCTCCTCCAGCGCGGCCGGGATGATGTCCTCCAGCCCGGTCGGCGCGAGCGAGACGCCCAGGACCCCGGCCTGCACCCGGCTGACGTCCAGGAGGTTGGTCACGAGCGTGGCGAGGCCGTCCAGGCTGTCCTCGGCGGTCTCCAGCAGGGCCTCCCTGTCGGCCTCGCTGAGCGCGATGTCGCGCTGGCGCAGCGTGGTCACGGCGGCGGTCGCGGCCGCCAGCGGCCGGCGGAGGTCGTGGCCGACGGCCGCGAGCAGGGCGCTGCGCACCCGGTCGGTCTCGGCGAGCGGCCCGAGCTCGCTCGCGGTGGCGGCGAGCTCTCGGTGCTCCAGCGCCGCGTCGAGCTGCGCGACGATCGCCGCGAGCAGGCGCCGGTCGGCGGCCTCCAGGTCGCGCCCGGACAGCTCCAGCGTGCCGCGGCCGCCGACCGGGATGCGCTGGGTGTGCTCGGAGTCGGCGGGCTCGCCGTCGGTGGTGACGACCTCCTCGCCGTCGAGCAGCCGCACGCCGGCGAGCCCGAACGCCTCGCGCGTGCGGGTGACGAGGGCCTGCAGGGCGTCCTCGCCGCGGATGACGCCGCCGGCGACCGTGGCGAGCAGCTCCGCCTCCGCCCCGGCCCGCTGGGCGGCGCGCGTGCGGCGTGCGGCCTGGTCCACGACCAGGCTCACCAGCGCCGCGATGATGAGGAACAGCACCAGGGCGAGCAGGTGCAGCGGCTCCGCGATGGTGATGGTGTAGAGCGGCTCGACGAAGAAGAAGTCCAGGGTGAGCCCGGAGAGCAGGGCCGCGAACAGCGCCGGCCAGATCCCGCCGATCAGCGCGACGATCACCACCAGGAGCTGATAGCTGAGCACGTCGGCGGTCATCGACTCGTCCGAGCGCATCGTCACGAGCAGCAGCGTCAGCAGTGGGCCGCCGATCACCGCCAGCAGGAATCCGTACACCCGGCGCCGCACGGTCAGGCCGCCGCGCGGGCGCGGCAGTGCGAACCGGCCGCCCGCGCGGGAGTGCGAGACGATGTGCACGTCGATGTCGCCGGACTCCCGGATGACCGTCGCGCCGATCCCGGGCCCGGTCAGGAGCGCCGCGAGCCGGCTGCGCCGCGAGACGCCGATGACCAGCTGCGTGGCGTTCTCGCCGCGCGCGAACTCGACCAGCGCCCGCGGGATGTCGGTGCCGACCACCTGGTGGTAGCTGCCGCCGAGCTGCTCGACCAGTGCGCGCTGCGCCGCGAGGGCGCCCGGCGTCGCCTCGCGCAGCCCGTCCTGGCTGGTGACGTGCACCGCGAGCAGCTCGCCGCCGGCCGAGCGGGCGGCGATGCGGGCGCCCCGGCGCAGCAGGGTCTCGCCCTCCGGCCCGCCGGTGAGCGCGACGACCACGCGCTCGCGGGCCTCCCACGTGCCGGCGATGCCGTGCTCGGCGCGGTACCGCAGCAGCGCGCTGTCGACCTCGTCGGCCAGCCAGAGCAGGGCGAGCTCGCGCAGGGCCGTCAGGTTGCCGAGCCGGAAGTAGTTGGAGAGGGCGGCGTCCACCCGCGCCGCCGGGTACACGACGCCCTCGGCGAGCCGGTCGCGCAGCGCCTGCGGGGCGAGGTCGACGACCTCGATCTGGTCGGCGCGGCGCAGCACGGCGTCCGGGATGGTCTCGCGCTGCTGCACGCCGGTGATCTGCTCGACCACGTCGTTCAGCGACTCGATGTGCTGGATGTTGACCGTCGACATCACGTCGATGCCGGCCGCGAGCATCGCCTCCACATCCTCCCAGCGCTTGGCGTTCGCCAAGCCGGGCGCGTTGGTGTGGGCGAGCTCGTCGACGAGGGCGAGCTGCGGCGCGCGTGCGAGGACCGCGCCGAGATCGAGCTCGGCGAGCTCGACGCCGCGATGCTCGACCGGCCGCCGCGGCACGACCTCGAGACCGTCGAGCATGGCGGCGGTGGCGGCGCGGCCGTGGGTCTCCACGACCGCGACCACCACGTCCTTGCCCAGGGCCTTGAGCCGCTTGCCCTCCTCGAGCATCGCGTACGTCTTGCCGACGCCGGGCGCCGCGCCGAGCATCACCCGGAGGTGGCCACGGGCCATTCGCTCTCGATCCCTCTCTCGGCGTCGGCCTACGCGTCGGGCGAGACGCCGACCTCGGCCGCCCGGCCGCGTGCGCCGGCGTCGCGGCGCTCGTTGCGCACCGCGAGAGCGGCCGCGCCAAGGATGCCCGCGTTGTTGCGGTGGGTGGCCGGGACGATCATCGTGTTGAGCTCCAGCATCGGGAGGAACTCCGCGTAGTTCTTGGACACGCCTCCGCCGACGATGAACAGGTCGGGGGTGAACAGGAACTCGAGCGTCGAGTAGTACTTCTGCAGCCGCTTGGCCCACCTCTCCCAGGAGAGGTCTTCGCGCTCCTTGGCCGAGTAGGCCGCCCGCGACTCGGCGTCGTGGCCGTCGATCTCCAGGTGGCCGAGCTCGGCGTTCGGGATCAGCACGCCGTCGTAGATGAGTGCGGAGCCGATGCCGGTGCCGAGGGTGGTCATGATGACCAGGCCGTCCGTGCCCTTCGCCGCGCCGAACCGCGTCTCGGCGTAGCCGGCGGCGTCGGCGTCGTTGACGAAGTGGATGTCGCGGCCGAGCGCCTTCTCGAACAGCTCCTCGGCGTGCAGCCCGATCCACTTCTTGGAGACGTTCGCCGCCGAGAGGGTGACGCCGTGGCTGACGATCGCCGGGAAGCACACGCCGACCGGCGCGTCCGGCTCCTCGGCGGCCAGCTTCTCGACGATCTCCTTGGTGGTCTCGACGATGTCGTCCGGCTTGCCGCCCTCCGGCGTGGGGAGCTTGACGCGGTCGCTGACCAGCTCACCGCTGTCGAGATCGACCAGCGCCCCCTTGATCCCGGTTCCGCCGACGTCGATGCCGATTGCGTGGTTCTGCGCGCTCATGCCCACGAATCTACCCCGGTGGGACATGCGACGGCAGGAGGCCGGAAGCCGAGCCGGGTGTTCGTCAGGGCAGCGTCAGGACCTCCGCCCCGCGCTCAGTGACCACGAGGGTGTGCTCGAACTGGGCCGTGATGCTGCGGTCGCGCGTGACGACGGTCCAGTCGTCCGCCCACATGTCCCAGTCCTGCGAGCCCAGGGTCAGCATCGGCTCGATCGTGAAGACCATCCCGACCTCCATCACGTCGTCGAACGCGGGGGCGGCGTCGTAGTGCGGGATGATCAGGCCGGAGTGGAACGTTGCCCCGACACCGTGGCCGGTGAAGTCGCGCACCACGCCGTAGCCGAACCGCCTGGCGTAGGACTCGATGGCGCGGCCGATCACGTTGACCTCGCGGCCGGGGGCGACGGCCTTGATGCCGCGGTTCAGCGCCTCCCTGGTCCGCTCGACCAGAAGGGTGACCTCCTGCGACGCGGTGCCGACGATGAAGGTCTGGTTGCTGTCGCCGTGGAAGCCGTTCTTGAATGCGGTGATGTCGATGTTGACGATGTCGCCGTCCGCCAGCACCGTGTCGTCGGGGATGCCGTGGCAGACGACCTCGTTGACCGAGCTGCAGATCGACTTGGGGTAGCCGCGATAGCCGAGCGTCGACGGGTAGGCGTCGTGCTCGATCAGGAACTCGTGGCCGATCGCGTCGAGCTCCTCGGTCGTGATGCCCGGACGCACTGCCTGACCCACCCGCTCGATGGCGCGCGCGGCGATCCGGCCGGACTCCCGGATCAGCTCGATCTCCGCCGGGGAGTACACGTCGCCGCGGTCGGACCGGGCCGGGCCGGCCTTGCCGACGTACTCCGGGCGCGGGATGCGCGGCGGGACCGGACGCAGGGCGGTGACACGGCCGGGGACCAGGTGACCGGCGGAATCCTTGGGCATAGGATCAAGCTTATGACCGGCGAGAACGACTACGGGATCCAGCAGGATGCCGAGCACAAGTACTGGTACAACATGAAGACCGGCCAGGTCGAGCAGGGTTTCCTCTCGCCCGCCCCGAACCGCGTCGGCCCGTTCGACACCCGCGTGGAGGCCGAGCACGCGCTCGAGAAGCTCCGCGAGAACAGTGCGAAGTGGGCCGAGGAGGACGCCGAAGAGGGCAAGTGACCACTGCGGGCTGGCCCCCTCTAGGAGCAGTGTCGCTCTAGAAGCTGTGCTCGGGGCCGGGGAACACCCCGCCCTGCACCTCTGACTTGTAGGTGCGCGCAGCGTTCGAGAGCGCGCCCTTGAGGTCCGCGTACTGCTTCACGAAGCGGGGGATGCGCCCGGTCGTGAACCCCGCCCAGTCCGTCCAGACCAGGAGCTGCCCGTCCACGTGCGGCCCGGCGCCGACGCCGATCGTCGGGATGCGCAGCTCGTGGGTGACCCGCTCGGCGACGTCGGCCGGCACCATCTCCATCACCACCGCGAACGCCCCGGCCTCCTGGACCGCGTGCGCGTCCGCGAGGACCTGCTCCGCACCCTCGCCGCGACCCTGCACGATGTGCCCGCCGAGGCCGTGCTCGCTCTGCGGCGTGAAGCCGATGTGCGCCATCACCGGGATGCCGGCGTCCACGATGCGGCGGATCTGCTTGGCGCTGCGCTGGCCGCCCTCGAGCTTGACCGCGTGCGCGCCGGTCTCCTTCATGAAGCGCACCGCGGTGTGCAGCGCCTCCTGCGGGCCGGTCTCGTACGAGCCGAACGGCATGTCGGCCACCACGAACGCGCGCTTGACCGCCTTCGCAACTGCCCGGGTCAGCGGGATCAGGTCGTCCACGGTGACCGGGAGGGTGGTGTCGTAGCCGAGCACGTTGTTGCCGGCCGAGTCGCCGACCAGCAGGAAGTCGATGCCCGCCTCGTCGAAGATCTGGGCGGTCAGCATGTCGTAGCTGGTCAGCCCGGTGAACGGCTCGCCCGCCTCCTTGGCCGCCTGGAAGTGGCGGGTCCGCACCCGCTTCAGTCCCTCCATCGACGAGGTCGCGGGGTGGACGGAGGGCACAGGGGACTGCTCGCTCATGCGCCTCAGTCTAGTGACGCGGCACGGGCGGCGATCGGGCATGTCCGCGCCCGCGGAACCACTAGTCTGGAGTGGCCGACGAAAGGGGCAGGATGGACAAGCAGCGCGACTTCGTTCTTCGCACCATCGAGGAGCGCGGCGTCAAGTTCGTGAGGCTGTGGTTCACCGACGTGGTCGGCACGCTCAAGTCCGTGGCGATCGCTCCTGCCGAGGTGGAGGGCGCGTTCAGCGAGGGTCTCGGCTTCGACGGCTCCGCCATCGAGGGACTGACCCGCGCGTTCGAGTCCGACCTGCTGGCGCATCCCGACCCCACGACGTTCCAGATCCTGCCGTGGCGCGGGGAGATCGACCCGACGGCGCGGATGTTCTGCGACATCACGACGCCCGACGGCCAGCCGTCGGTGTCCGACCCGCGCAACGTCCTCAAGCGCACGCTCGAGAAGGCGGCCGACCGCGGCTTCACCTTCTACACGCACCCGGAGATCGAGTTCTACCTGCTCAAGTCGTCCACCTTCGGCGACGAGGGCCCGGAGCCCGTGGACTCGGCCGGCTACTTCGACAACGTGCCGGGCGGCACGGCGCACGACTTCCGCCGGCGCTCGGTGCGGATGCTGGAAGACCTCGGCATCTCGGTCGAGTTCAGCCACCACGAGGCGGGGCCCGGCCAGAACGAGATCGACCTCCGCTACGCTGACGCGCTCACCACCGCGGACAACATCATGACGTTCCGCACGGTGATCAAGGAGGTGGCGATCGAGCAGGGCGTCTACGCGACCTTCATGCCGAAGCCGCTCTCCGGCCACCCCGGGTCGGGCATGCACACGCACATGTCGCTGTTCGAAGGCGACACCAACGCGTTCTTCGAGGCCGGCGCGCAGTACCAGCTCTCGAAGACCGGGCGGCAGTTCATCGCCGGTCTGCTCAAGCACGCGCCGGAGATCACGGCGGTCACCAACCAGTTCGTCAACTCCTACAAGCGGCTCTGGGGCGGCGACGAGGCCCCGAGCTTCGTCTGCTGGGGCCACAACAACCGCTCCGCGCTGGTGCGCGTGCCGCTCTACAAGCCGAACAAGGGCCAGAGCTCGCGCGTCGAGTACCGTGCGATCGACTCCGCCGCGAACCCGTACCTCGCGTTCTCGCTGATGCTGGCTGCGGGCCTCAAGGGCATCGAGGGCGGCTACGAGCTGCCGCCGGAGGCCGAGGACAACGTCTGGGCGCTGTCCGACGCCGAGCGCCGCGCGCTCGGCTACAACCAGCTCCCGGCCAGCCTCGACCACGCCATCTCGCTGATGGAGGACTCCGAGCTCGTCGCCGAGACGCTCGGCGAGTCGGTCTTCAACTACGTTCTGCTGAACAAGCGGCGCGAGTGGGCGGAGTACCGGGCGCAGGTCACGCCGTTCGAGCTGCGGTCGAACCTCGAGATCCTCTGACCCGCACGTGACCCGCGAGCAGCTCTCCCTCACGACGCTGGCTCGCGCCGGTTTCGTGGGGCTGAGCTCGGTCCGCGGCGAGCTGGACGAGCTGGTCGAGCTGACCGGCTTCGGCGTCGACGACCTCCTGCCCGCGCTGTCGGCGGCGGCCGATCCGGACACCGCGCTCGCGCTGGCCCTCCGGCTGCTGCGGCACGCACCCGTGCAGACGGCCCGCTACGTCCCGTCGCGCAACGATGCCCGCCGGGTGTTCCGCGTGATCGGCGCGTCGGAGGGCGCAGCGGAGTTCTTCCTCCGCCAGCCGGCCGAGCTGAGCGCGCTCGACTACCCGATCACCGTCCTGCCGACTGCGGACGAGCTGCGCGCCGACCTGCTGGAGTCCGTCGGCGCCGTCGACGGTGTCGCGGCGTTGGAGGACGACGCCGCGCGTGTCGCGCTCCGGGTGCGCTACCGGCGGCGGCTCGTGCAGCTCGCGAGCTTCGACCTCGAGCAGGAGGACCCCGTCGCCGGGTTCGACGCGGTCGCCGCCACCCTGTCCGACCTGGCCGCCGCGGCGCTCGAAGCCTCCCTCGCCGTCGCCCGCCGTCAGACCATCGGCAGCGGCCCCGGCCGGTTCCCCGAGGCCGAGGTGCGCGCGACCCGCTTCGCCGTGATCGGGATGGGCAAGGCCGGCGCGCGCGAGCTCAACTACGTCAGCGATGTGGACGTCATCTACGTCACCGAGGGCGACGAGGCCGCGGGCCTCAGCTCCGGCCGGGCCGTGGACATCGCCACGCGGCTGGCGATGCTCACCCAGCGCGGCATCCACGAGCCCGCGATCGAGCCGGGCCTCTGGGAGGTCGACCCCAACCTGCGCCCGGAGGGCAAGGACGGTGCGCTCGTCCGCACGCTGGAGTCGCACATCGCCTACTACGACCGCTGGGCGAAGGGCTGGGAGTTCCAGGCGCTGCTCAAGGCCAGGCCGCTCGCCGGCGACCGGGAGCTGGGGGAGCGCTACGTCGCGGCGCTCGCGCCCAAGGTGTGGAGCAGCGCGTCGCGCGAGAACTTCGTGGAGTCCGTGCAGCGGATGCGCGAGCGCGTCACCGACAACATTCCCGACGACGAGACCCACTACCAGCTCAAGCTCGGGCCGGGCGGGCTGCGCGACGTCGAGTTCACGGTGCAGCTCCTTCAGCTCGTCCACGGCCAGACCGACGAGCTGGTGCGTCAGCGCGACACGCTGTCGGCCCTGGCCGCGCTCGCCGCGCAGGGCTACATCGGCCGCGAGGAGGCTGCGGCCTTCTCGCAGGACTACCGCACGCTCCGGCTGATGGAGCACCGCCTCCAGCTCCGGCACCTGAGCCGCACGCACCTCATGCCCAGGGACGAGGGCGACGTGCGCATCCTCGCCCGCGCGACCGGGCTGGCGCCGAGCGCCGAGCAGCTGCTGCTGCGCTGGAACGAGATCAAGCACCGCGTGCGCGGCCTGCACGAGCGGCTGTTCTACCGGCCGTTGCTCAGCGCCGTCGCCGCCATGCCCAGCGACGACACCGGCCTGACCGCGGGCGACGGGGCGACCGGCGGCGCCGGCCTGACCAGCGAACAGGCCGAGGCGCGGCTCGCCGCGATCGGCTTCCGCGACCCGCGTGGCGCGCTCGCCCACATCGCCGCGCTCACCGCGGGCGTCTCGCGGCGTGCGACCATCCAGCGCCACCTGCTGCCGGTGCTGCTCCAGTGGTTCGCCGCGGGCGCCGATCCCGATTACGGGCTCCTGACCTTCCGCCGGCTCAGCGAGGATCTGGGCACGACGCACTGGTATCTGCGGATGCTGCGCGACTCCACCGGCGCCGCCGAGCGGCTCACCCGGGTGCTGTCGGGCTCGCGGTTCGCGGGCGAGCTGCTGGGCCGCATCCCGGAGTCTGTCGCCTGGCTGGAGTCCGAGGAGGACCTGCGCCCGCGCTCCGCCGAGGTGCTGGGCGAGGAGACGGCGGCCATCCTCGGCCGGCACCAGTCCGCGGCGACCGCTGCCGCCTCGCTGCGGGCCGTCCGCCGCCGCGAGGTGCTGCGACTGGCTTTCTCCGCGATCCTCGGCTTCAGCACGATCGAGGAGCTCGCCCGCGGGCTCAGCGACGTCAACGAGAACGTGCTCGCGGGGGTGCTGGCCGCAATCCGGGCCGAACGGGACGACACCGCGGCCCTGGAGTTCGCGATCATCGGCATGGGCCGGTTCGGCGGCCGCGAGCTCGGCTTCGGCTCCGACCTCGACGTGATGTACGTCTTCCGCCCGCTCGCGGCGGACCAGGACGCAGCCCACAAGGCCGCCCTCGCGATCGTCGCCGACCTGAACCGGCTCACCGAGGACAACCGCCTCCCGCTCGACCTCGACATCGGGCTGCGCCCCGAGGGCAAGAACGGCGCCGCCGTCCGCTCGCTGGAGGCCTACCGCGCGTACTACCGGCGCTGGTCGCTCACCTGGGAGGCGCAGGCCCTGTTGCGCGCCCGCGGTGTGGCCGGCGACGCGGCGCTGCTCGCCGACTTCGACGCCGTCGCCGACGAGGTCCGCTACCCGGCCGCCATCGGCGAGCAGGAGGTCCGCGAGGTGAAGCGGATCAAGGCCCGCGTCGAGAACGAGCGCCTGCCGCAGGGCGCCGACCCCGCCCGGCATCTCAAACTGGGCCGCGGCTCGCTGAGCGACGTCGAGTGGTTCGTCCAGCTCATCCAGCTCCAGCACGCGGCGGCGATCCCGGCGCTGCGCACGCCGTCGACGCTGGACGCGCTCGCGGTCGCCGTCGACAACGGCCTGGTGGGGGAGGACGACGCCGCCAAGCTCCGCGAGGCCTGGCTGTTCGCTTCCCGCGCCCGCTCGGCGATGACCCTCTGGACCAACAAGACCGCCGACGTCCTCCCGGCCGACCGGGTGGCGCTGGAGGGCGTCGCGCGCCTCCTGGAGTACCCGCCCGGCTCCGCGAGCCGGCTGGAGGAGGACTACCTCGCGGTCACCCGTCGTGCGCGCGCGGTCTTCGAGCGCGCCTTCTACGGCCTCCCGCAGCGGCCGGCGCCGACGGGCTGAGCGGAGGCGTCGCGGTCCGCCGTCGTCCGGACCCGCGCGCCGCCCACCGCGCGCGAGCCCGAACGGCCGGACGTCACATCCCGGGGATGGGCGTCAGCTCGTAGACGTCGATGGTGCCGCCCATGGCACGGTGCGGGTGGCCGGTGAGGAGCGTCTCGACCGCGTCGGCGCCGTCGGCCTCGATGAGCGAGTAGCCGCCGACGCTGCGGTCGGCGCCCTCGGACACGGCGGCCGTCGGCGCACCGAAGTCGAGCAGGCCGGCGCCGACCTGCTGGGCCCAGGAGTTCCAGGCGGCGTTCATCTGCTCGGCCTGCTCGGGAGTGGGCTCCGGCATCGAGCGCGCCAGGCGGGAGGAGTACGCTCGGGAAACATCGCCCACACGACGAACGGAGCCGGTTGTCCGACTACTTCGAGCAGACCTTCGGCTCAAACGACGTGGGGGAGTCCGAGGCCTGGCTCAACGGGCAGTACGGCAGCGTGGACGTCACCCGGCGTCTCACCCGTTACGACGAGCGGGTGGTGGGTGACGAGCGCTTCTTCCTCACCTCGGTGAGCACCCTCGGCCGCTACGAGTGCGCGATCGACCCTGGCACGGTGCTGGTCGTGGCGGCGACTCCGGGATTCCGGTGGGAGTTCGACGGCGAGGAGGGCTCACCGACCGACCGTCCGGCGCTCTTCCAGCCCGGCCGGCCCTATCTGGCGCGGGTGTCCGACTCAGACATCCTCGGCGTCGGCCTACAGACGGAGGCGCTCCAGCGCACCGCGCGGCTGTTCTACGGCCAGGACGACCTCGTCGTCCGGTTCGACGGGGTCCACGCCCGCGGTCCACGGGCGGGCGCCCAGTGGCTCGCCGCCCTGGAGCTCGTGCGCCGGGAGGAGGCGCAGGGCATCCTCGACAACGACCTGATCCGCGCGAGCGCCTACCGGATGCTGGCGGTCGCCGCGCTGGAGTCGTTCCGGCTCGTCGGGGATCGCCGCACGCTCAGGGTCTCCGCCGAGCGCCGCGCGTCGGTCTACCGGGCCGGCGCGCAGTTCCTGCGCGATCACGCGTCGCTGCCGATCACGGTCGAGGACGCAGCGCAGGCCGCGGGGACGTCCACGCGGGAGCTGCTGCTCGCCTTCCGCTCCCAGAACGACGAAGGGGTCACGCCCGCGCGCTACCTCCGCCGGGTCCGGCTCGACGCCGCGCGCCACGAGCTGACCGCCAGCGTCCCCGATGCGCCGGTGGACCTGGGTGCGCCGCTGGAGATGGCTTCGTCGGTGGGCCTGGACGCGCTGGATGGGCCGCTGGACCTGGACGGACCGGCTGCGCCGGCCGACGGCGGCGCGCAGGCGATCGTCGAGCGCTGGGGTTTCGCCTCGCGCCTCGCCTTCGAGCTGGCCTACCGCTGGGAGTACACCAGCCAGCGCGGACGCTGAGTCCGGGCCGCTGCGTCGAACCGTTTCTGGGAGTTCAGCGGGCGTCCGCTGACTGTTCGGGATTTCGGTGGGACGATCGGGACGCCCCGAAGCCCGTCCCGAATCGACACCTCCCGAGGAGACCCCGCCATGCCCTCGCCCCGCCAGCCCGACCCGGCCTTCCCGGTCGGCGACAGCGGCGCCGCCGAGCCCGCCCGCGGCAACGTCGCGCACGCCCGGCGTCGCCGCCTCTCCCCGACGAAGCGGATCCTCCTCTCGGTCGCCGCCGCTGTGGCTGTCGTCCTCGTCGCGGTGGCCGCGTTCGCCGCCTACTCGTATGCAGACCTGTCGAACGGCCTGCACCGCTCCACCATCAGCCTCCCCGGCGGCGCGCAAAAGAAGCCGGTCGCCGAGAGCAACATCCTCGTGATGGGCCTGGACAGCCGGCTGGACGAGAACGGCAACGCGTTGCCGGACGACGTCTACAACGCTCTGCACGCCGGCGGTCAGGGCGACGGCGGCTACAACGCGAACGTGCTGATGCTCATCCACATCCCGGCGGGCGGCAGGAAGGCGGTCGGCATCTCGATCCCGCGCGACGACTATGCGCCGCTGTCCGGCAGCCCCGACGGAGTGTCCGCCTCCAAGATCAAGGAGGCGTACGGCCTGGCGCTCGACCAGAAGCTCACCGAGCTGACGAACGCAGGGACCGCGCACGACGACGCCTACCAGCAGGCCCGCGCCTTCGCACGCCAGACCGAGCTGCAGACCGTCTCGGACTTCCTGGGCGGCGTGCGGATCGACCATTTCGTGGAGGTCACCATGGCCGCCTTCTACCAGGTGGCCCAGACGGTCCAGCCGATCACGGTGTGCGTCGCGCAGGACACCCAGGACCCGTACTCCGGCGCCGACTTCAAGGCCGGCGTGCAGCAACTGACGGCGTCCCAGGCGGTGAGCTTCGTCCGCCAGCGCCGCGACGAGAACAACCCGTCGCTGAACTTCACCGACCTGGATCGGGAGCGCCGCCAGCAGGCGTTCATCGTCTCGCTCGCGACGAAGCTGAAGAAGGCCGACACCTTCGCGAACCCGGCGACCCTCGAGTCGCTGATCGCCGCCGCCAAGCAGAACATCGCCCTTGACTCCGGCTTCGACCTCCTGAGCTTCGCGTCGGAGGCGCAGCACCTGGCGGGCGGCAACATCACCTTCACGACGCTTCCGATCACCGGTTACGGGGTGAAGGACGGCAAGGACGTCAACCTCGTCGACCCGGACCAGATCCACGCGGTGGTCCAGCAGCTCCTCAACCCGGCGACGCCGACCGCGACGCCGACGCCCGGGACGCCGGCCCCGAGCGCACCGGCCCCCTCCACGGCAGCACCCGCGCCGACCCCGTCGAAGGCGCCCGGCCCGAACGGCACTTACACCGACCCGACGGCCCCGCTGCCGTCCGGGGGAGTGCCCTGCGTGAAGTGACCCCCGCAGACGCGGAAAGGGCCGCACCCCCCACGGGATGCGGCCCTTCCACGATCAGCCGAGGTGTCAGACCCCGTAGTACAGCTCGTACTTTCGAGACGCAATTGGGCATGATTGGCGGTGCTTGAATATGCTGGTCAAATTACATTTTCGTGATTGTATGCATTCGTTTGAACGTGCACCAAATCGGGATTCCTGCGGACTAATTGCGGACTGGATGGATTCCTCCGCCGAGAATGCGCGGCCCATCCAGCGGCTAGGGGCGGTGCGGAACCTATTCCGAAGTTCTACACTGTGGGTCGTGACCCCACGCGCTCTGATCCTCGCGACCGCGCAAGCTCAGTTTCCATCGAGCGCGAACAAAACTGTCCTCGTCTACGCAGCTTGGCATCCGGAGCGCTCGACGCTCTCAAGTCCGGCCCCGAACGGTAGCGATGGGTGGGTGACGGTCGGAAAGCCAGCCACGTCTGAAGTCATACGTGACCTGCGCGATCGAGGGTTCACACACGTGAACCTCCAATCCGGCGGTGTGGCCAACCCGTTCCGGGACGTCCCAATCTCGGAGCTCATCGGGAAGCCCTAGCGGCCACGACCGGGCGCCTGCCGAACAAACACAGGAGCCAACTATCCCGGCAACCGTCGCCGTCCACGCGATTGCGGCGACTGGACCGGCTTAGGCTCGATACGTGGCGAGGAGAGCGCAGCTTCGACTTCGGAGATCTTGAAAAGCCACAACTTCCCCGGTTTGAACCCGGGAATCCGGCCCTCGTTCACCCATAACCGGATGGACTGGGCAGACGTTCGAAGATGGGCGGCCAGCTCGTCGGCGGTCACCCACGGCTCACTCATCGATCGCTCCCAAGAGGATCGTCGCCAACCTATAAGGCGGTACGTCTAAGACCTGTGCCGCCTCGAATATCTGAGAAAGCGTGATGTCGCTCAATGCGGATGTCATGGAGGGCAGTCTGTCACGGTTTTCCAACAACTAATCGCCTGTCATATCGATATCGATATGTAACTGGACGTACTTATGGAAAGCTCGAACGATCTGTAGGCTCCGCTGCGCTCACAATCGCCGCCGACCCCGAGACTTACGGGACTGTGCCCACGGGTCAGGCTCAGGCTTGATGAGGAAGGCATCGATCAGCGACAGCTTGAACCGCCACTCCGAACCAACCTTCGTACCTGGGATAGCGCCGGACTTCGCCAGCTCACGCACCGTCCAGGGCTTCTTATCCAGGTGCACCGCAACAACGGGAACACCCACCCACGGCTCAAAATCTTTAGAACTCTCTCCATCTGCCATACGACGAGCATGCACGCGCAGATGACGACGGTTACAGGAGTCGACATTCAACCCCACCCTTGTAAGTGCTGATTCACCCCGTAAAGGTCGGTCGTCGCCCCCGAATATTACGGACCCACCCAATCGCCGCACTGAAATACAAACCGAGTTTCCATCCTGGTTCGCGCGTATCGCGGCACATAGCGGGGCGTCTGCCGTTTGAGAAAGGGGGGCCCGCCGGGGGTGTCTAGTCGACGTTGAGGTACCGGTAGACGGTCGCCCTGGACACACCCACAGCACGGGCAATGTCTGGTGCTGATAGCCCTTGTGACCTCAGCCGTTGCACCTTGGCTGCTGCCTTGGCGTTGACCTTGCGTGGTCGCCCACCGTGCCTGTTGTTGGCGGCGGCAGCGGCGAGGCCGGCGCGCGTGCGCTCGATCATGGTGTCTCGCTCTAGCTGGGCGAATGCAGCCATGATGGTGAGCATGGCGACACCCATCGGCCCGGTAGTGTCTAGGCCCTCAGTGAGGCTCCTGAAGCCGATCTGACGCGCTCTAAGGTCGTCGATGACTTCGAGTACGTGGCGGGTGTTTCTGCCGAGCCTGTCGAGCTTCCATACGGTGAGCACATCCCCGGCCCGGAGGTGGTCGATCGCGGCTGCGAGCTGCGGTCTATCGGTGGATGCACCAGACAGACCGTGGTCGGTGAAGATCCGTTGGGCGCCGGCTTCCTGCAACGCATTCACCTGAAGGTCTAGCTTCTGCTCAACCGTGGATACGCGGGCGTACCCGATGACAGCCATGATCCGCTCCTGTCTCAAAAAGCCGTTGCCGTGAGACTAGAGCAAACGAGACGGAATTAATAGACCCCTCGCCCAATGAATTCGTGGGCGCCTGTTGCTGCGGTGAGTGTCGCATAAAGCCATCGTTTTTGAGACAGGCTCATGCGCGCGCGGGGCGTTTTCCCGAACGGCCACAACGACGCGGACGGACCGATCACGACTCGTTTTGTGGTTTGGGGCTTCCGTCTTCGTTGAAGGGCCATTCGAGGTCTTCGTCCATGTTGGCATTTGCCTCGTCTTCGACGCCTTTGTCGAGTGCGGTGTATTCGGCCCATTCGGCTGCTTCTTCGGGGCTGTCGTGTTGTTGGAGTATGGAGTTGGCGAGCTGGTATGCGAGGTCGAAGATGAGGTTGCGGATTAGTCCGTTGTTCTCGGCTCCCCACCAGGTGAGTAGTTGTTCGATCCGGGCGTTGCAGGCGTCGTGTTCTCCGCGTAGGAGCATTGCTGCGAGTTCGTAGGAGAGGTCGGGGCCGTAGAGTCTGAAGCCTTCGGGTGGCTGCGGGGGTTCGGCGGTCATGGTGGGCCCGATCTATATCGATTGAAAGCAAGAAGTATGCATAGCTGACCAGGGAAAATACGTGCTGGCACCTATTTTAATTGGCTGAGGATCGCTCTACTATTCGTTCATGGACACCACGGCCTATGCGGTCATCTTCAGCGTCGCCATCGTCGGATTCGTCGCGTTCGGAATCTGGTGTTACAAGAACCAGGCCGACAAGAACCGCGCTGACGGCGTGATCGCCACCCTCGCCCTCCCGGATGGTGCACTGCGTCTTACCTCTACTGAGCTGATCGAAGGATGGGGCGACAATGCACCCCGGCATTCGATCGCCGGCCTCTCCGCAAGCGTCGAAGACTCTGGGACAGTCAACCGCAGGCTCACGGTCACTCGCATGGCGACGCTTGGCCCGCTTGCGCTGGCGTTGCCGAAGAAGTTGGACGATCGCGAGCTGTACTTGATGATCGAGGGACCGGATGCGGTGATCCTGCGACAGGTCTATGTGAAGAAGTCCCCCAACATCGGGAAGCAAGCGCGAGAGTTCGCAATGCGCCTCAACCAACTGAGCAACGCCACCAACTGACTCATTCGAACATGTGTTCTAATTAACGCGTGACCCGCCCGAAGCCCATCCGCTACGACAGGGACACCTGGCTAGTCATGCGCAACGACAAGGTGCTACCCAAAGCCGTGATACGCCGCTACACGGATAAGCGGGGCAAAGACCAATACTTACTGATCCGGTGGGACCTCGACCCTGCAGAGCGGCGACTGATGGCGGTATGTGAGTCGCTGGAACGCGCTGACGATCTCGTGCGCTACGACAACAACGTGCACGGTTATTGGGATGGGCCACCCAACCCGCATCCGGGCGGCTAGTCGTTACGACCGTCCAACGGACGGATGGCTCAAGTAAGCGCGAATTCTCTCGAGGCGCTATCAGTGTTTACCCTTACGCGATTGAACGTAAAGGTGCCGCGCGCGCGGCTGCGCTTGCGCTGAAGCATAAACATTCCAACCGATAGAGTCTTTGTGATCTGTTCGGAGTCGGAATCGGGATCGTCCGCTGTTGGCTCACGCCAAAGCTCGATCACGCGGAATGCTTGAGCCTCCGCAACCACAACGTTGGCATGCCCGCCAGCGTTGCGAACGCGCGAAACCACGTCACTCATTTGGTCGCTCGGAAGCGCGACGACAATTGGCCGGCTACCGTCTGGTGCCTGATATGGCATAAAAATAGGCGCGTCAGTACTCGCAAGATGCTTCATAATCTTGCGAGTCAGTGAATTTCGGCGCTCTTCACTGGAGGGGACTGTCACAATGCTCCTCCCACGTATTCACTATATCTTTCCCAGATAGCATCACAAGAGTCCCCGAACGAGTCCTGAACGTCCTTCTGCTCAAAGATTGGTCTCAGCGTTTTGGCTGTACCGGCACCGTGTATCCCGTCTTCATGAAAATGCACGTTTCCGTGGCGGCAATCGATCGAGGCGATTTCTGACCATTCGCCTTCAGCAACTTTGCGGGAGAGAATTACTGCATAGTCCACGAGTTGGCCTTTGTATTTGCTCTGTCTCTGGGTCATCTGCACGGTGGCACCCGCATCGAGGAAGAACTGGAACGTCTCCTCTTCACAGAGAGATGCGTCAGGTGGAACCCACCGTGGGGGGTCGGGAATCGGGACTGGTCTGCGATCACGTTTCGCATTGCGCTGTCGGTCCCCCTTTCTCGCCATGCCATGACTCTATTGCAGGCCCAGCGGCACAGAACTCTCATCAGGAGTCACATTCCGAGTTGAACTTTGATTGCATCCACGTCGGCCGCCAACTGGCCGAAGGCGGACGCGATCACCAACCCGATCCGCTCGTATGCGACCGACAATGTGCGCCCCTTCGCGTCATGGATCACGAACTCCGGGAAGCCAGTTTTGATCAGTTCCTCCGCGATCACGCCCACCTCGACGGGCGCATCGTCGCCGTACGCTTTCACCGCTTCCTTCAACCGGTAGTTCACGACGAGCTGTGACAGCCGCTTGGCGTCCTCAACGGTGTACTGCTTGCGGCGGATGTTCTGCTTGAACCTGCGTGCTGAGGGTGTCGCCCCGAAACGGCCGTCTGGGCCGTTGATGTACGCGGCTACGTAGCCAGTAACGACCGGGTTGCTGAGGGCGTAAGTGCTGTAGAGGGTTCCAGAACCGCCCAGCCTCACGTTGGCCGCGCTGAGATCGCTGGTGAGCGAGCAGGTGGTCCCGGAGAACGAGCCGCCAGCAACACTGCCACTACCCACATTCAGCGACGCTCCACTCAGGGCGCCGCCAGCCGAGATCGATCCGCCCGCGGTGATCGTCGTGCCCGCACTGATCGACCCGGCCGAGTTCAACGCACCCGAACCAACATTCAGGGACCCAGAACCGCTGATGGTGATAGAGCCGCCACCGTTGACCAGGATGCCGCCCGAACCGAACTGGGCAGCCTGAAGCGTGTTGGCCGCCGCCTGCTCCCGCTGCGCTCTTTCTAGGTCGTGCTGCGCTCGCACAATGTCGGATATCCGCGGCGGCATCTGCCACGAAAGGTTCCCGGGACCACCAGGCATGTCTTGATCTCCCTAGATGCGGAACGCGTTGAGTGCCATCGCCACTTTTCCGACGAGTTCGTTCGGATCATTGGCGTGCACATGAAATGTGTTGTGATAAGTGTTTGTTGGCCCTGCCGTGATGGGCTGAGACGCCCGAGAGCCGGTCAGCCGGGCAACCTCCTGCGCGACCCCCAACCGGTTGCCGGAGTTCATTAGCTTGAGCGCGGACCGCCAGTACGATGCCTGACCATGCATGTTCGAAATGACCTCCTCGCCGGGCGCGAGAACAGCGGGAACCGAGTCAACTGACGACGATCCGGCCCCTCTCACTGTGAGACCATCCGCAGCGTGAATCGCGCCCGGAATGGTGCCGCCCCGCGCGAACGCGTAGAGCTGACCGGCGACGCCCGCATTTGCGATCGCCTGCACCTGGACCGTCTTCCCGTGCAACGAGTCAATCCACTTCTGCAAGCCAATGACATTGTTCTTGGCTTCGTCCACCCCCGTCACTGCAACAGCCGTTGTGACGTTCTTCGGAATCAGCCCATACTGGTCCGCCAAGGCGTTCGCTTGGTCAGCAGTCGCACCCGCAGCCTCAGCCGCATTGATGAACGCCTGCCGCGCCGCCGCCATATTCGCGGTCAGAACATCCGTGGATGTTCCTGCCTTCGCCTGAGCTGCGATCAACGCTGTAGCCGACGACGCAATGTTGTCCAGGGCGGACATGTTCTTACGGCCCGCGTCGGTGGTCACATCAAGGCTCTTGCCGTACTGCTTCGTGGCAGCTTCCGCGTCAGCGACGGACTGGTTGTACTGGATGTTCGCCTGCGAGGCGTCCAGGTTGACCTGACCGAGCCCGGACAGTTCCTTGGACAGCTTGTCGGTGGCAGCAGCAGCCGCATCTGTCTTGTCTTTCAGATCCGAGAGAAGATCGCTGTTCTTTACCAACGTGTCATTCGCGCCCTTGGTCGCGTCTGCCTTCTCCCGTTCGCGGATCGCGCCAGCTTGCAAATCCTTATTCTGCTTTCCGATCGCGACACTGACATTTGAGAGCGCCTTGTACTGCTCGTTCTGCTTCTTGGTACCCTCACCCGTCGCCGCTCCAGTCGAACTAAGACTCTTCCGATAGCCGTCGATGATGCCCGAAACCTTGGCGTAAGCAGCCGCGTTTCCAACAGCCGCTTCCGTAGACCCCAACAGAGCATCCGCCGCGGTGCTGCCGAGCGAATCCAACACGGCTTTCAGCGAAGACAGGCCGTTCTTGTACGCCTCTCCCGTGACAGTCGCGTCCTTGGTGGCTTTGATGATTCCGTAGATCGCCAGGGCCCCGGCAGCGCCCATGCCCGCGAACGCACCTGCTACCCCGAGCGCGTACCCCGCAAGCGGCGCGATGAGCGGCAGCAGTGCGACGATCGCCGCCGCGATCAACTGCCACCGCTGAACGCCGGCCGCGTTCGTGTCATTGACACTGCGGAGCGACGTGTTTAGGGACCGAGACGAACCATCAAGCTTCTTCGCCGCCGCATCCACCGCAGCGAGTTTCGTGATCGCCCCGTTGTCGTCAACATCCACCCGGACAGTCGGGTCCGCCCCGCCGAGCTTGCGGGCGGCAGCGTCCGCCGCAGCAAGCTTCTCCATCCAGTCGGATGCGTCAAGCTTCAGCTTGCCGACGATACTGCCGGCAGTAGTGGGACCTTCGTCAACCAAAATCGGTGTCCATTTCGGGGTCGGTCTGGGTGGGATCGGTTGTGGTGGAGGACTCCTCCGGGTCGGGCTGGAAGACGCGTGCTAGACGGCTCTGAGGGCTCGCCAGGAGGCCTTTCACGCGGACGACGAACCACCGCCAGGTCTTGCGTCGGCGGAGCTTCCGAGACGACACATCGACGCCGTACTCGGAATGGAAATCGGCTTCGAGGAACGCCCAGTGCTGAAGGATCTGACCCCACGTCAACGAGACGCCCTGACCCGACGCGGTTACTTCTTTCGGGACGCCTTCGTAGTACTCGTAGAGGCCGGTCGTCTCGTCGTACTTGCCCCGTCCGTATTGCGCGATGGCTGCGAGGCCTTCGGCTTTGCCGCCCGCCTCTGCGCCCTGTTCGGCAGCAGGGCCTGAATCTCTTTTGGGTCGCCACCGGTCTTCCACATGATTTCCGCGGAGAAACGGCCCGACTTGAAGTCCGCGAGCGCGGTCAGCATCACTCGCCCGACCCACTCGTCAGGCACATTGTCCGCACGCAGCTCGTCATCCACGCCCCCGAGGAGGATCCCGCGCACCTGGTCGTTCGTAATCGACTCGTCAGGGGTGCCGTCGAGCACGGAGCGGAGGATCAGACCGTCATCGAACGACACTGCCGGCAGGCGATACACCTTCCCCCGGATCCGGAGTTCGAGCGGTTCGATCAGTTCGGTAAGTTCTTCAAATGGCACTGGGTTTCTCCCGGGTTAAATACGAAACCGCCCCTGAAGGCGGTCAGAGTTGTGGTGCGGGGAACGTTGGTTTA
This sequence comes from Leifsonia sp. Soil_N53, assembly GCF_057655165.1. Classification (NCBI taxonomy): domain Bacteria; kingdom Bacillati; phylum Actinomycetota; class Actinomycetes; order Micrococcales; family Microbacteriaceae; genus Leifsonia; species Leifsonia sp. Soil_N53. The sequence goes on along the minus strand of NZ_JBDGMM010000045.1, from coordinate 14,522 downwards.
GATGGCGTCCCGGATCTCCTGCGCGACGACTGCGAGTGCAGCGTCGGCCTGCTGCACCATCGGCAGCGTCAGGAACAAGGCGTGCCCCGTGTTGTGGTGATATGACAGTTCGTACTCCTGTCGTCGCGCGTATGGGCCAGGAATGTACAGTTCAGCGCCCTCATCAGTCGGCCGCACATCCTCAGAGCCGACAAGATGGCCCGTCTCAACGGGGGTGCCCTTTGCCACCTCAGGCCGGATTACCCCATCCATCGCCTTCATAGCGGCGGGAATCAACGACGCCTCCACGCGTGCAGCGATGTCGTCCAGGTGCAGATCTTCGAAGCTGTACTCAATGCCCACGGACCACCGCCGCAATCGCGTCAGTCTCCGCAAGCGAAAGGTGCACAGCGGCCAGGTCCGCTTTCGGGATCTGACCGACAGCCGCAACGAGTCCTTCGAGCGCTTCGCCCACCGTCGCGTCACGCATACAGCCCGCCCATCGCGTCCCGAACCTTCTGTCCAACCTCTGCGAGCCTGGCGGCCTCGTTGGTGACGTCTCGGCCCAACAGGTTGTTCAGTTCGCCTGCCTGCTCGGCCGCGTAAGCAGCCTGCGGCGTCGCGGATTCCAACCACTCCAGCTTTTCCCGCTGCTCGGGCGTGAGGTCCCGGCGTTTGGCCTCCAGCATGGTCGAACCATAGGAACTCGCCATCGCAGCCATCTGGGGGTGCGTGGCGAATCCCAGAGCTTGCGCATAGAGCCGATCGGCACTGCCATTCACGTAAGCTTCGTGAGCCCGTTCGTCGTCTGTTTTGCCGCCCATATAGTGAGCGAGTTCGCCGGCCTGGAACGCACGGGCACGCTCCTCAGGCGAGGCCGAAGAGACCCATTCTGCGTTTCGCTGTTCAGCCATTCAGGGCCTCCTCCCGCGTGATCTGCCGCAGACCGTCCCGCTTCATGACTTCATCCGAAAAGGCGTTGTTCGGGCCAGTCACGAACAGGCCACCGTCGCGGGTGCGGAAGAACAGAGCATCCTCAGGAATCGCTTGCGCCTCGTGATCGAGGTTCGTCACCATCGAGCGGACAACCTCAATGTCATTAATCGGCCCAGAGCTGGAGTGAGCATCACGGAAGTACGGAACCAGGTCGGTGGACGTTGCAAGGCTGTAGATGAGCGAGGCCAGAATCCGGCCCGAATACTGCAGAGAAAGGACGCGCGTCCCGACCTGGAGCATCGCGTCCGGGCCGTTCACCAGCGCGATTCCGCCATCATCAGGCGACGGGACCAGACGACCATTCATGGCGCCTACATCGAGGTCTTCGGCGCTTTTCCTCCACGTCAAAACCTTGCCGTTGCGGTCCTGGAACGCCTTAGCGAACGCCTTCGCAGCATCCACAACGTTCTCAAACAGAGTCACGATCTCATCACCTGATGCAAGGGACTCGGCGTCAATCTCCTCCCAAAGCTTCGCGAGAGCGACCTGACGCACGCTCTCGTTGTACCGGTCACGGTCGCGGCCCAGTTTGATGAGCTGCGCCTCGGCAAACTCGATAACGGCTTCCTGCGACTTCACCGCGTCCCATTCGCCCCGGCCGTCGAAGAACGCTTCTCGGGCGTCTTCCAGCGCCTGCTTGCCCTGGACTAGAGCAGCCTTCGCTTCCTCAACGTCCGCCGCGGTTACGGCCCTTACTGTTTCCTTCGCCACTTACCGGCCTTTCCCCTCTAACCACGAATCGATTGATGAGGCCGGGATGACCCACACCCGGCCCAACTTCCACCCCTCCAAACGCTTGGTATTGAGTAACCAAGTGACAGTGCGGACGGGTATCCCCATAGCCTCCGCAGCCTGTTTGGTGGAGCGAGTGGAAGCCGGGCCAACCGGCGCATCACCTGATTCAATTTTAGTTGTTAGCACATAGGACTTGCCGTCAACGGCAATAGAATCCGATGCGCGAGACAATGCGTCCAACAGTCGAAGGACCAGGGGATAGTCGGCCGGACTGCGGCGCATCCGCGCGAGATCGTCCAGCATCAACCGCCGCACCCACGGCGCTAGGTGCGGTTCGACTCCGATGCGGCCGTTCTCGACAGGTTGGAGCACGCGAAGCCGGCGAGCGTCCGCCTCGCTACCCGATTCCATCGCCCTCGGCTTCCACTGTGCTGGCGTCATCGCTCTTGAACAGTTCCGGCCATTGAGCCAGCGCCATGCGGTCCATTCGATCGACCTCGGCTGTCTGGCCAGAGGTCAAACCCTCGCGCTTCATGGACGCCCAAGTTACAAAATCGAACTTGTTCGCGGTGGAGTAGTCACGTCTAATGCGCGCCCACGACACGGGATCAAGTCCCAGTTTGTTTGCCTCGTTCGCTGCGGTTGTCTTCCATTTGCGCAGCAGCTCCAGCGGGCTTGTCTGCCCTTTGTCGGATCTAGCAGCCTCCTCGTCGCTCATCCGCGACACCCAAGCTTCAAGGCGCATCACCCTGGCCTCAGAAAGGCAGTAGGACCACAGTCGCTTCTGGAAACGTGGGGCCATCAAGTAGTTCGCGTCGGGATCAGTCAGGATCGTCTCTCGGAACTTCTCCGCCTCCGGCTCCACGAGCGCAGGACTGAACGCCCCGTGAGTCTGCGCCAGCGTGTTTCCCGCTCCGACCCGGTACTCGTTTCCCGCCTGGAAGGGAGGGCGCTGGCCCTCGAACTCCGGCTCCCACCCCTCGGGGATAGGCAGCGGGCTCACTCGGAATCACCCTTGAGCTGTTCGGCGATATCGGCAACTGAACCGCCACCGCTGAGGAATACCAACTGTTCCCGCAGCACGGCCTCCGCACCCGCGCGGCCGCCATACGCGTCGGCGAGCAACGATTCCGCCATCCCCTGGTACGCCAACATCAGATGCAGCATCGCGGAACGGGGGTCTGCCTGCGCGTCCGCCCACGCGAGCAAACGACCTTCAGCCGTCGCCACGTCGCCCCCATCCAGGCATGAATACATGGCCGTGAGAGCTACCAGCATCACCGTGTCATCGGAGTTGGTCAAGATTCGCCCCCAATCTCAGCAGCACCATCGGCGCCCACCGGTGTCCGGTCCCGGGCGCACCTGTCGCACGGCAGTGGGTAGTACTTGTGCTCGGGGCACTCGCTGCCGGGGTAGTAGCCCGTCCGGGGGCGCGGCACAGTCAGGTTGAGCACGTCACAGTCGCCGCAACGGGGCGGGAAGACCTCGCCCACGTGGCGGTCGCATCGGCATCCGTAATCGATCATCAGAAGGGCACTCCTTCGGGAAGGGTTGGGTCGAGTGGTCCGGTATCCAGCTCCGCCGGTTCCGCAGCCTCGCGCAGGCAGCGTCCGCAAGGGGCAAGCTGTGTGTTCGGGTACCCGGGATGAAGTGGGCACTCCGCCGCTTCGATCTCGGATTGCCGCGGTGGACGCCCGTGTCCGTCCGACAGCGACAACGTCTGACGGGCCCTCGCTTCGGGGGTGACCCTCGCTGGGGATTGGTCAACGTCCTCGTCGTTCCAGCGCTGATCCCGAAGCCAGCCGGCGGGCAGCTTCAGAAACTTCTTCTCGGTCCCAGTCGTCAGCAGGTTGTAGCGCTGGGCTCCCGCAAGGATCGCCTCAGCAGATTCGATCTTGCGTGCCGCGCGGTACGCCTTCAGGGCGTCTGCGGGCGCCTGCTTCCGCGGATACGCCTTGTAGAAGTCGGCGAACTCATCCTCGATCGAACGTTTATTTGAATGATCAACTGAATGATCAATGAATGATCCTTTCGCTACGTCACCCTGACGTTTAGGCTTCTGCACCCTGACGTTTAGGGTTTTGCTGTCAGCCGAGTAGGCTGCCTGCCTAGTTGGCTCTGTGCCTACTTGGCTGTCTGACGTCCAGGACTTGTCGAGCGTGATCAGATCCGACGTTCTGTAGCCAGCCGCGGTCGTGCGTCGAGCGCGGTGGAGGATACCCATAGACTCCAGCACGTCGAGCGAGCGTGTGACAGTCGCGAGCGACGCACCGCAGGCCGCGGCTAGCGTCTTCTGGCTGGGGAAACACTGGTGCGTCTTGTCGTCGGCCTTGGCCGCAGTGACGACCAGAACGGCTTTGTGCCAGCCGCTGACGCCGTCGAGATTCATAGCCCATTCGGAAAGTTCGTATCCCATCAACGCACCTCCCGATCGAGAAGCGTGTGGCCCAGCGCCTCGCTGCCGGATGTGTTAAACTTTGGATAACCAACCGAATATTTGTAAGCCGCCTCGTTGCCACCGGGGCGGTTTTCATTTGGGGGTGTAGTCATGCGGCCCCCTTGAAGTCGGCGAGGTTGACCAGCTCGACTAGCAGCAGGCGCGGGCCGACCCGGTTGCCGCGAAGGATGCCGTCTCGGACCCATCGGCGAATGGTTACGTCGCTCACGCAGTAATGGACTGCCGCTTCAGATACGCGGCCCCAATGTGTTTCGGACACAGTTCTCCCTTAAAAGCAGGCGACCGGGCACTTCGCGGAGCGTGATGCTCTGAACGCGAGTTGCCCGGTCGACGCCTGGTACGGCCGTTAGAAAGAAGGACTCCGCATTTGGACTCCTGGTCCTCTAAGCGGGTGCCGCAATCTGGCTTGTGTCCGATCGATGATCGTTATGCTCAGCATAGCACAACATTCGAACACATCTTCGAGTAATGCGGGGGATTCACAGCAATGGGAATGCCCACGATGACGGCGGCATACGGCGAAGGCCCCCCGAGCGGGAGGCCTTCGCCGGTCGACGACTACTTTCGTACCATTTTCGGCACCGCCAGCCACGGCTTGAAGCTCGGGTTGTACAGCTCTTGCCACACGTCGGCGGCGAACTGCTTGGCGTTCCAGCCATTGCGCTTCGCTTCCTTGCGGATCTGTGCGAGTGTCGATCCGCTGTAGTACTTCAAGAGGGCCTGCTGATATGCCGTAAGGGTGGCGGAATCAGTGCCCGCACTGATGCCCGTGGCGGCTGTTGCGATAGAATCAGACATGGTTCATTTCCTTCCAGGGTGATGGATTCAAGCCTCGGGAGCCGCTGCAACGGCGACCGAGGCGTTTTTTTGATGGGGGTATGTGGCGGCGATGCGACCTGAGTTCAGTCGCGTGAAGATGAGTGCGTCCAGTGCGGTCGACGCTTGGTTGCGTCGTATGTGCAGGTCGACCCCGGCCGAGCTGCTGACCTGCCAGTCTCCAACGGTGAAGACGCCGGCTTGCGTTGACCCATCCTGGATGTGGACGATGACTGACTGATCGTTCTTGCGTTCATATTCGCGCTGGAGGCGAAGACTCGGCCGGCCGTTGCGCGTGGTATCGAGGGGTTCCGTCCAGTCGAAGAACGCGAGGAGCCAAAACCTGAGGCTCTCAACATCGATGGAAGCGATTCGGTTGTTCGCTGCGACGAGAACATACGTGGCAGTGGGGGCTAGCACGGCAGCGCCGCCGCCGGGTCGCGCGATCAGATGGCCATCGTCGTCGGCCTGGACTCGATAGACCCTCCCGAATCGAGGGCCGATGTCGGTCCATCCTGCCGGACCGCGTAACAGGTCGGTTATCGCGCGGCGGCGCTCCTCGGCCTCGATCCGTTCTTCCCATCCACCTGAGCCATTGGCAACGTCGGCGGTCCGTTCATCCATCAGGCGACCTCCGGGTTGTCGAACTGTGCGTTGATGTACGCCTCGACATCCTCGGCCCGGAACATGCGTCGTCCGCCGATCTTGGCCGATGTTGGTGCCGTGCCGGCGTGAATCATCCATCTGAGCTGCGCTTCGGACTTGCGGAGCATGTTCGCGACCTCTTCAAGCGTGAGCAGTGTAGGCATTGCTACCCCCGTTCCTAGTTGTGGATTACTGCCATTCATAGTCAACCATGGATTCTTGTGGTGCGCAACTGGCGAATCTAGTAGAGTCCTAGCTATGGGACTTTCCGATGAACAAATAGGCCAGCGGCTCGCGATACTTCGCGGTGGCGAGAGTCAGAGCGGGCTCGCACTGCGAATGAGAGATCGCGGCTTCAAGTGGTCGCAGGCGACAGTGTGGAGCATCGAGAAGGGAGAGCGGCCCTTGCGGTTTAGCGAGGCCGTCGAACTGTCAGCGATTCTGGGATATCAGCTGGAGCAACTGATCGGCGACGAGCTTGATCTCCAACTGGATGTCCTGTTCGTCAAGCCCTACGCCATGGCCCGCGTTAGCGCCGTTCCGCAAATCCGGAAGGCGGTAGTTGAAAGCCTCGACAGGGCGCAGGTGATGGACGAGATCGGGCAACCCCTTACGGGCAGTGTGGAAATGGAGATCCACAACACGATCCTCACCGAGATTCACCTCCATTACTGGCACTCGGTCACCCGCGAGATCAAAAAGAGAACGGGCGATGAAGGCCCATTCGCGTCGGCCGTTCTCGACGCCTGGGAGCGTGATCGCGAAGTCCTGAAGCGTCTCGGCGACATCGCCGATGAGCACATTAGCGAGAGTTGAGGGGTTGCGATGGCGAGCATCAAGAAGCGCCCTGACGGCAAGTGGCGTGCCCGTTATCGCGATGCGACGGGCAAAGAGCATTCCCGGCACTTCAAGTTCAAGGACAACCCGCGCGATCCAGAGAACTCGGCGCAGCACTGGCTCGACCGAGAGACGACCAAACTCGTCACCGGTACGTGGGTAAGCCCGAAGACGGCGAAAATCACGCTGGGGGAGTGGTGCGATACCTGGCTCGCCGGCTACGCAACGAATCGCAAGTCAACGGTCCGTCAGGCCCGCACTCACGTGAAGCGCATCGTCGCGAAGTTCGGCACGCGCCCGCTGGGGAGCCTGCGCCCGTCTGAGGTCAAGAACTGGATGGCCGAACTCAAGGCCGAAGGGCTCGCAGATTCGACGGTCTACGCCCTGCATAGGCGCCTCTCGCAGCTGTACTCCGATGCTGTGCACGACGGCATCGTGCCGAAGTCCCCGGTGAGCCGACGTACCTCGCCGGGAGCGCCGAAGCAGCGGCCCTACGTGGCCACCACAGCGCAGATCTGGGCGCTCCACGACGCGATGCCCGACCACTTCCGCCCTGTCGTTCTGCTGGGCGCGTTCGCTGGCCTCCGGGTGGCCGAGATCGCAGCGCTGCGGGTCGAGGACGTCGACTTCATGCGCGGCGTTATCTCGCCCGCGATCCAATACCCCGGCGAGCCGCTGAAGACAGACATGTCGAAGACGCCGATCCCGATCCCGCACGAGGTCGGGCTAGAACTCAACCGAGTGCCCGCCCATTGGGGGAGCACCACGCTCGTCGTCGGCGCATACGGGCGACCGATCGCGCCGTACACGATCGAAGAGGCATTCCGCGTTGCCCGTGTGACCGTGGACGGCCTGCCTGATGGTTTCCGCATCCACGACCTGCGGCACTACTACGCGTCCCTGCTTATCGCGGCAGGGCTCGACATCAAGACCGTGCAGGCGCGCCTTCGGCACGCCTCAGCGAAGACGACGCTCGACACCTACGGGCACTTGTGGCCGGACAAAGACGAGTCCGCACGAGCTGCGGTGTCGGTCGCTTTCGCGGACCGTCCTGCAACTCGTGCGGACTATTTGCGGACTAACGCGTCCGCGACGTCTTGAAATCCGCGTGATCACGCGGGTTTCTGGCTACACCCCGTAGTACAGCTCGTACTCGAACGGGTGCGGGCGCTGCGCGAGGGGCTTGATCTCCTTCTCGCGCTTGTACTCGATCCAGGTCTCGATGAGCTCCGGGGTGAACACGCCGCCCGCGATGAGGAAGTCGTGGTCGGCCTCGAGCGCGTCGAGCGCCTCGCCCAGCGACGCCGGGACCTGCGGGATGTTGCGGGCCTCCTCGGGCGGGAGCTCGTAGAGGTCCTTGTCGACCGGCTCGTGCGGCTCGATGCGGTTCTTGATGCCGTCGAGGCCGGCCATGAGCTGGGCGGCGAACGCGAGGTACGGGTTGCCCGAGGCGTCCGGCGCGCGGAACTCGATGCGCTTGGCCTTCGGGTTGGTGCCCGTGATCGGGATGCGGATGGACGCCGAGCGGTTGCCGGCCGAGTAGACCAGGTTGACCGGGGCCTCGAAGCCGGGGACCAGGCGGTGGAACGAGTTCACCGTCGGGTTCGTGAAGGCCAGCACAGCCGGGGCGTGCTTGAGCAGGCCGCCGATGTACCAGCGGGCGATGTCGGACAGGCCGCCGTAGCCGGCCTCGTCGTAGAACAGCGGCTTGCCGTCGTTCCACAGCGACTGGTGGGTGTGCATGCCCGAGCCGTTGTCGCCGAACAGCGGCTTCGGCATGAACGTGGCGGTCTTGCCCCACTGCTCGGCCGTGTTCTTCACGATGTACTTGAACTTCAGGATGTCGTCCGCCGCGTGGACCATGGTGTCGAAGCGGTAGTTGATCTCCGCCTGGCCGCCGGTGCCCACCTCGTGGTGCGCGCGCTCCAGGATCAGGCCGGCGTCGATCAGCTTCAGCGAGATGTCGTCGCGCAGGTCGGCCTGCTTGTCGACCGGGCTGACCGGGAAGTAGCCGCCCTTGTACGGGGTCTTGTTGCCGAGGTTGCCGCCCTCTTCGACGCGGCCGGAGTTCCAGGCGCCCTCCTCCGAGTCCACGGAGTAGAAGCTGGAGTTCTGCTTCACCTCGTAGCGCACGTCGTCGAAGATGTAGAACTCGGCCTCGGGGGCGAAGAACGCGGTGTCCGCGATGCCGGTCGAGGCGAGGTACTTCTCCGCCTTCTTGGCGACCTGGCGCGGGTCCTTCGCGTAGATCTCGCCGTTGCGCGGGTTGTAGATGTCGAACACCATGATCAGCGTGCGCTCGGCGCGGAACGGGTCGATGTAGGCGGTCGACACGTCGGGGATCAGCTGCATGTCGGACTCGTGGATCGACGCGAACCCGCGGATCGAGGAACCGTCGAACAGCTGGCCGACCGAGAAGAACTCCTCGTCGACGGTCGCTGCGGGGATGTTGAAGTGCTGCTGAACACCGGGCAGATCGGTGAAGCGGATATCAAGGAACTTGACGTCGGTGTCCTTGATGTACTTGAGCACCTCGGAAGAATCACGGAACATACGGAGGACTCCCAATGGCTTGCGGTGACGGACTGCACCTGCAGCCCAAGCTACACGGTAGGGGGAGGCCGTTTCCCTCCCGTGACGCAAATGTTTCCGGCATGTTACGGCCTGGCCGGTCAGCACCCCGTTTTCGCCGCGGGGAGCGGTCAGCCTCGCCCGGTAAACTTCAGGGGTGCCGCAGAACACCCCGCCCTCCCGCTTCGGCGACCTCGCCCCCAGCCGCTATCCGGGCGAGCGCCTCGGCCTCCCGGAGGCGGGCCCGCGATCCATCGGACGGCTCGGCAGGCGCCTCGGCGCCATCGTCGTCGACTGGGCGATCGCGTCGCTGATCTCGCTGGCGTTCTTCCACTACGACCCGTGGGCGAACATCGGCATCTTCGCGCTGATGCAGGTCGTCTTCATCCCGACGATCGGCGGCAGCATCGGCCACCGGATCTTCGGGATGCGGGTGGTCGCGGTGGCCGGCGGCTGGGTGGGCGTGTGGCGGCCGGTCGTCCGCACCGTGCTGCTGTGCATCGTCATCCCGGCGCTGGTCTGGGACTCCGACCAGCGCGGCTTCCACGACAAGGTGGCGGGCACCGTCCTGATCCGCGGTTAGCCGCGGCGCCTCTCGTCGCGGAGACGGAGGGGCGTCGCTACACTCCTGCCATGCGCGCCTTCGGCTTCGCCCGCGATGTGCTCCGCTCCGACGCCGCCGGCGCCCACCGCGTGACCTACACGGAGTTGTTCTTCGACCTCGTGTTCGTCTTCGCGGTCACCCAGGTGTCGCACCTCCTCCTGCACGACCAGTCCGCCCTCGGGCTGCTGCACGCGGTCATGCTGGCGATGGTGGTCTGGTGGGTGTGGATGTTCACCACCTGGGCGTCCAGCTGGCTCGACCCCGAGCGGGGAGCGGTGCGTGCCCTGTTCGTCGTGCTGATGCTGCTCGGCCTGCTGCTGGCCTCGGCCATCCCGGAGGCGTTCGGCGACCGGGCGGTGCTGTTCGCGGTCAGCCTGGTGCTTATGCAGCTCAGCCGGAGCGTCTTCACACTGTTCGCGTTCGGCCGGTCGCGCCCGGAGCACGCGGTCAACTTCGTCCGCATCATCGTGTGGCACGTGGCGGCTGGGACGCTGTGGCTGGTCGGCGCGTTCCTCCCCGACGAGGGCCGCCTCGTCGTCTGGCTGATCGCCCTGGCCGTGGACTACATCGGGCCCCGGCTGCGGTTCTGGACGCCCGGGCTGGGGAGCTCGCCGCTGTCGAGCTGGAACATCTCCGGCGCGCACATGTCCGAGCGGGTGAGCCTGTTCCTGATCATCGCGCTGGGGGAGTCCATCGTGGTCACCGGCGCCGCGTTCTCGACAGCGCCGCTGGACGTCGTCCACCTCGCCGCGTTCCTGGCGGCCTTCGCGGGCACGGTGCTGCTCTGGCTGCTCTACTTCTCGCACAGCCAGCAGCGCGGCAGCGAGTACCTCGAACGCGCGGCCGAGCGCGGGATGGTCGCGCAGACGGCCTACACGTACATTCCGCTGCTGCTGGTGCTCGGGATCGTGCTCTCCGCGGTCGCGGACGGCCTGGTGCTGCAACGGCCGGTGGGCGTCCCGACGGCGTGGACGGCGGGGATGCTGTGCGGCTCCGGGATCGTCTACCTGGTGGGGCTGCTGCTGTTCCGGCGGGCGACGGGGATGCGCTGGTCGGTCGCCGTGGCGGCGGGCGCGGTCGCGCTCGCGGTGCTCTGGCCGTTCGCGGGACTGCTGCAGACGGCGGTCGTCGTGTGGAGCGTCAACGCGGTGCTGGCGCTCGTCGTCCTCGCCGAGTGGCTCGTCCTCCGCAGCACCCGCACCTCCGCCGACTGACGGCCGAGGGGCACGTCGTTGTCGCTTTTCCGCGCGGGAAGTGACAACGACGTGCCCCTCGACACCTCAGATTGGGAGAGAGTGGTTAGCGGGCGCGCTGGGCCCGGACCTTCAGGGGGTCGACGCCCTTCGGGATCGGCATCGGGTTCTCGAGCGACTGCAGGCGGTTGCTGATCGCGATGACCTCCGCCTTGGTCAGCGTGGGCTTGATCTTGGCGAGTGTGCGCGGGACCTTGTGCAGCGGGACGGAGTCGGAGTCGGGCCCGACCGAGATGGTGGTGACCGGCACGTTCGGCAGCACGCGGTTGATCTTGCGGCGCTCCTCGTCGACCATCCGCTGGGTGCGGGTCTTGGGACCCTCGCTGATGAGCACGACGCCGCCGCGGCCGGTGGCGCGGTAGACCGCGTCCTGCGTCTTGCCGTTGACGGCGATCGGCATCTCCGAGCCGCGCCAGCTGCGCTTGAGCGAGCTGCGCAGCACGGCGCCGACCGCGCCGGGCTGGCCTTCGATCTGCGAGTAGGCGGCGCGCTCGGCGCGGCGGCCCAGGATGATCAGACCGACGAGCACGCCGGCGAGGACGCCCGCGACGATCCAGAGGACCATCGTGAAGATGTTGCCGCCCGACAGGAAGACCGCCATCGCGATGCCCGCGAGGATCGGCAGCACGATTCCGCCCACGATGTAGAGCAGTGCACGGTCGTCGTAGCGGCGGGTCATCTGGAAGACCTGCCACATCTGCTTCAGCCGACCGGGCTCCTTGGTGGACTTGTCCTTACGTGCCATAGACACAAGGATACCGGCTCACCCGGCCGCTGGATGACCTGTTCACGGCGGGCGTAGCGTCGCCCGGAAGGCCGCGCTCGCACAGTCGCGCGGCCTCCCGGAACGGCTTCAGGAGACGGCCTGGGCGAACCCCGCCGACGCGTCGGCGAGGTGCTGCAGCTCGGCCGGGACTTCGCGTCCCTTGGCCTGCATCGACTGCGCCCACAGCCGGCCGGCGCGGTAGGACGAACGCACCAGCGGGCCGGAGAGCACGCCGAGGAAGCCGATCTCCTCGGCCTCGTGCTTGAGCTCGACGAACTCGTCCGGGTGCACCCAGCGGGCGACCGGCAGGTGGCGCGGGCTCGGCCGCAGATACTGCGTGATGGTGATGATGTCCGTGCCGGCGTCGTGGAGGTCGCGGAGCGCCTGGCTGATCTCGTGGCGCTCCTCGCCCATCCCGAGGATGAGGTTGGACTTCGTGATCAGCCCGGCGCGGCGGCCCTGGGTGATGACGTCGAGCGAGCGCTCGTAGCGGAACGCGGGCCGGATGCGCTTGAAGATGCGCGGGACGGTCTCCACGTTGTGCGCGAAGACCTCGGGCTCGGCGGAGAACACCTCGCCCAGGTACTCGGGGTTGCCCGAGAAGTCGGGCACCAGGATCTCGACACCGGTGCCGGGGCTCTGCCGGTGGATCTCCCGGATCGTCTCGGCGTACAGCCACGAGCCCTCGTCCGGGAGGTCGTCGCGCGCCACGCCGGTCACGGTCGAGTAGCGCAGACCCATCTTCGTCACCGATTCGCCCACCCGGCGCGGCTCGTCGCGGTCGAACTCCGCCGGCTTGCCGGTGTCGATCTGGCAGAAGTCGCAGCGCCGGGTGCACTGCGAGCCGCCGATGAGGAACGTCGCCTCGCGGTCCTCCCAGCACTCGTAGATGTTCGGGCAGCCGGCCTCCTGGCAGACCGTGTGCAGCTCCTCTGACTTGACCAGGTTCTGGAGCTGGCGGTACTCGGGGCCCATTTTCGCCTTGGTCTTGATCCAGGCGGGCTTGCGCTCGATCGGCGTCTCCGCGTTCCGGATCTCGAGCCGGAGCATGCGGCGCCCGTCGGGTGCGGCGCTCATGCGGCCACCTCCGCGGTGGCGGTGGCCGGGTTGGTGGCTGCGGAGTGGGCGGCGGCGACCGGGCTGGAGGCCGGGTCGGACAGTGCGCGGTCGAGGGCCGCCTGGATGAGCGGGGCGACCTCCTGCGGCGTCACGGCGCGGCCGAGGACGCGCGAGATCGTGGTCACGCCCGCGTCGCGGATGCCGCACGCGACGATCTTGTCGTAGGGGTCGAGGCTGTTGGAGCAGTTCAGGGCGAAGCCGTGCATGGTGACGCCCTCGGCGACGCGGATGCCGATCGCGGCGATCTTCTCGTCGGCCGGGAGTCCGTCGGGCGTCGTCCCATGCCCCGGCAGCCACACGCCGGAGCGGCCGTCCACGCGCTGGCCCGGGACGCCGAGCTGCACGAGCACGTCGATGAGGACGCCCTCCAGCCAACGCACGTAGCCGACGACGTCGATCGGCTCCGCCAGCCGGAGGATCGGGTAGCCGACCAGCTGGCCGGGGCCGTGCCAGGTGATCTTGCCGCCGCGATCGACGTCGATCACGGGCGTGCCGTCGGTGGGGCGTTCGTCGGGGGAGGTGCGCTTGCCCGCGGTGAAGACGGGGGCGTGCTCGAGCAGGAGGACCGTGTCCGGCGCGCGGCCCGCGGCCACGTCGGCGTGCGTCGCGCGCTGCAGGCGCAGGCCGTCGTCGTACGGGACGTGCTGCGAGCCGAGTCCGGAGACATCGAAGATCGTCATGCAGCCATCCTAAATGGACTGAGTATAGAAATGTCCAGCGACGCCCTGCGCTCCTCCACAGGCGGGGTGCCGGATCGAGTTGTCCACTGATCGTTCAGCGGCCGGGCTGGGGTCCGTGTGGGCGGGGTGTACTGGGGGCATGGAGTTGAGACGGAGACCGGTGGACCTGGCCAGACATGCGGCGGCGATCGCGCGCGTGGAGGGGTGGGAGGTGCTGGGTCGCCACCAGGCGGTCACGGCGGAGGAGTACGAGGACGAGGTGTCGCTCGTCGTCACTGGTGGGACGCTCCGCGGGCGGGCCGTGCTCACGGTGGCGCGGGCACGGGGGCCGGGTGCGCGGCGGATGGACGGGGCTGGTGAGGGAGCGGGAGGGGGTACTGCGGGGGTGCGTGAGGCCGGAGGACGTGGCACGGGAGGGCGTGCTGGGAGAGTGCGTGACGGCAGAGGGCGTGACGGGGGAGTACGTGACACCCGTGGACATCACGCGTCAGGCGCGGACGAGACGATGCGCACTGCGATGACGCGCACTGCGATGACGTGGGACGGGATCGCGTCGCCCCACCTGCCCCGTTCGCTGCCGCCACCAGACAACCGCAGGGCGCGGCGCGGCGAGGTCACGATCCACCTGCGGGAGCATCCGGGTCGCGGGACGCTCGACGAACTGCTCAGCGCGACCGGTGGCGTGACCGCGGGCGAGGCGGTGACCGTGCTCGCCGCCGTGGCACGCGGGCTCGCCGACCTTCACAGGGCGGGTCGCGGCGGGGTGCGCCTCACCCCGGCCGACATCGGCTTCCGCCACGACGGCTGTCCGGTGCTGACCGCCGTCGACCGCCTGAGGCGCCTCGACCAGCGGACGATGGCGGAGGACGTCGCCGCCTTCGCCGCACTGGCGGGAACGGTCTGCGGCGCGGTCGCGGGCGAGCACGGCGTCACGGTCCAGGCCGCGGCGACCGACCGCCGGCACGGCAGCTGGGAGGACGTCGTCGCCGGAGTCCTGCGCGCCGCCGATCCGACGGCGGTCCGCCCCGTGAGCGACCGCGTTGGGGTCGCCGGGGCGCCGGCG
>NZ_JBDGMM010000044.1:0-63475 GCF_057655165.1 Leifsonia sp. Soil_N53 | reverse complement strand
GCCGCCGGCCGCGGGCGTCGCGGGCTGCGGGGGCCGCGCCGCGCGGCGCGACCCCGTCGTGGTGCTCACTGCCCGACCAGCTCCTGCGCCTGCTTCTGCGCCGTCTGCATCGCGGACTTCATGTCCGTCTGGCCCTGCAGGGCGGAGAGCACCTGCGTCACGACGATGTGCCGGATGTCCGGGGTCTGCGCCCCGAAGCCGACGACGATCTGCGGCACGCCGGAGTCGGTCAGACCGTCGAGCACCGGCAGGAAGGGGTACTTCTGGAGGCTTGCCTCGCTGCGCTTCGTGAGGGTCGCGACACTGCTGGCGCCGAGCACCTCCTGCAGCTTGACCTGCTGGGCCGGCTTCAGCAGCCAGTGGATGAAGTCGACCGCGGCGTCCTTGTGCTTGCTGTTCGCGTTGACCACGATCGGCGCGAGCAGCGCGCCCTGCTTCTTGACCGGGAACGGGATCCGCGCGACCGAGAACTTCAGCTGCGGGTTTGCCGCGGTGGTCGCGGTGGCGTAGCCGCCGTTGTTGAGCTCCATGCCCACCTTGCCGTTGGCGAACATCTTGCGGAAGGTCGCGGCGTCCGCGCCCTTCGGGATCACGTTGGCGTCGTAGAGCTTCTGGTAGGCCTCCAGGCCCTTGATCACGTTCGGCGAGTCGATCGTCAGCTTCTTGCCGTCGGACCAGTTGCCGCCGAAACCGAGCACATAGTTGAAGATGTCCTGCCAGACACCGGCCTCCTCCGCCTGCGTCTGGCGGAACGCGAGGCCGTAGGTGTCGCCCGCGGTGAGGCCCTTGGCCGTCTGCAGGAACTCGTCGAACGTCGTCGGCGGGGTCGGGATGAGGTCGGCGTTGTAGAACATGCCGTAGTTGGCGTCCTCGAACACGACGCCGTAACGGTGACCGTCGACCGTGAGGTACTTGTCCGGGCCGGCGATGAGGCCGAGCTTCTTCGCGTCGATCGAGTCGTCGAGCGGCTCCAGGAGGCTGGACCCGGCGGCGGCCTCGAACTCCGGCATGTCGAAGCGGACCAGGTCGGGACCCTCACCGCCGCCCATCTGGGTCAGGACGGTCTGGCCGAACGTCGGATACGGGACCGATGCGGGCTTGACCGTGACGATCTTCTGGCTCGCGTTGTACTCGTCGATGAGCTTCTGGAGCCCGGGTCCGCGACCCGGGTCGCCGAGGGTCGACGCGGCGAAGGTGATCGTCGCGGGTTTCGGCGTGTTCGCTCCGGCGGTGCTGCCCGGGGCGGCCGATGAGCAGCCGGCGAGCGCGAGCGCGCCCGCGGCGAGCGTCGCGATCAGGGCGAGGGTTCTGCGGGGGCGAGAGGGACGTGACTGCAATGCCTACTCCTTCGTAAACGTGCGGCAGGGTATCCGCGTTAATTAGGAATAATAGTAACAATAGGTCTAAACGCAAAATAGCCCGGGGAAACGCATCCCGGGCGGGTAAGGTCCACTCATGGCAGATCTGCACGCGGCGCTCGTCGACAAGCTCGGGCTCCGCATCGTCCGCGGCGACTATCCGCCCGGCAGCCGCATCGACGTCGACGCGCTGGAGCCCGAGTTCGGTGTGAGCAAGACCGCGATCCGCGAAGCGCTGCGGGTGATCCGCGAGAAGGGCCTGATCGACTCCCGGCCCAAGCGCGGCACGATCGTCACCGATCGCGAGCAGTGGAAGCTGCTCGACGGCGACGTCATCCTCTGGCGCCGCGAGGCACGCCGCGACGACGACCGCCTGCTCGCCGAGCTCTCCCAGCTCCGCGACGTCATCGAGCCGGCAGCCGCGCGCCTGGCCGCCGAGTTCCGCGACGAGACCGACGTCGACGCCCTGCGGTCGGCGTTCGCGGCCTTCGAGTCGGCGGGCCGCAACGCCTCCCGGCTGGCCGAAGCCGACCGCGACTTCCACCTCACCCTGCTGCGCGCGACGCACAACGAGCTCATGATGCGGCTGGAGGTGGTCGTGATCCACGCTCTGGACGCCCGCAACCGCATCCAGCACCATCCGGGCGCCGACTGGCTCGACCCGGTCCCCGACCACAAGCGGGTGCTCGACGCTGTGGCGGCGGGCGACCCGGTCGCCGCCGAGCGCGCGATGCAGCACGCCATCCGGGAGTCCGACGACGTCCTCCGCGCCGGCGAGCCGCCGTTCGAGGGAGCGCACGCCGGCTGAGCCGGCGCCCGCTCCCGCAGCTCAGCTCGTGGGCGTCAGCGCCCGCTCGGCGAGCACGCCGCGGAGGGCGTCGACGATGTTCGTCGCGCGGTCGTCCGCCCCGGCCTCCAGCCAGTTCGTCACGAACGCGAAGCCGACCTGCGCGTCGGCGTCGGCGAAGGCGACCTGGCCACCCGCGCCGTCGTGCCCGAGACTGCTCGGCCCGAGGTAGCGACGCGCGGCGGAGTCGAGCTGCACCCCGCGTCCCCAGCGCGGCCACGGACCGGGGGTCGGGAAGACCGGCTCCCCCTCGCTCATCGGGACGACGGCCTGCGCCACCGTGGCGTCGTCGAGCAACCGGGCGCCTGCGGTCTCCACGACCGTCGCGGACCAGATGGCGGAGAGCGCGTCGGCGGTCGCGATGCCGCCGGCGCCGGGGATCTGCGCGGCCCGCACCCGGGCGTCGTTGAATCCGCCGTCCGGAGTGACCAGCGCGGCGGGCAGCGCGCCGCCCAGGGTCATCGCGCGGCCCGTCCACTCGGACGGCGCGGCGAGGAGTTCCTCCCCGGCCTCCAGTTGGCTCGCGGACGCCTGGAGGTGGGCCACCCGGCCCGCCTCGGCGTCCGGCAGCCCGATCCAGGCGTCGCCGGTGAGCGGGCGCACCAGCTCGGCGAAGTACGCGCCGGGCAGCTCACCGGTCACCCGGCGCACCAGCTCGCCCGCCAGCCAGCCGTGCGTGATCGCGTGGTACGCGTAGCCGGTGCCGGGCTCCCAGAGCGGGCTCTGCCGGGCGAGCACCCCGGTCATGTGCTCCCAGTCGAGCAGCTCGTCGAACGTGATCCGCTCCCGCGGCGCCGAGAGGCCGGTGCGGTGCGAGAGGAGCTCGGCCACCGTCACGCCGGACTTGCCCGCAGCGGCGAACTCCGGCCAGTAGCGCGCGACCGGCGCGGAGTAGTCGACCAGCCCGTCCTGCACCAGCCGGGCGACCAGCACCGACATCAGTCCCTTGGTGCACGAGAAGATCACCGTCGGCGTGTCAGCGACCCACGGCCGCGCCGTGCGCTCGTCGGCGGTGCCGCCCCACAGGTGGACCACCCGGCGGCCGCCCACCCGGACGGCGAGCCCGGCGCCCATCGTCGGCCGGTCCCGGAACGCTTCGGCGAACGCGGCGGCGACGGGCTCGTACCCGGCCTCCGCTTCTCCATGGATGACAGCCATCAGGCGAGGTTCCCTTCCTGTGCGAGCGTTCCGAGCCGCAGCTCGGCGCCGTCGACGACGAGTTCGTACGGATCGCTGATCCGGCCCTGGAATCCGCCGTCGCCGCCGATGTTCTCGAACGCGATGAACCGCGGCGTCCCGCTGCGGTCCTCGACGATGCGTCCGGCGTACAGGTTCTCGGGCGCGAGCAGCCGCGCGTCGTCGAGCGCGAACGGCCCGGTCGGCGACGCGGCGTCGGCGATCCACACCCCGCCAGCTGTCCCGGCGCGCTCGCCCGCGAGGTGGGCGGCGTCGCAGGAGAACAGCAGCAGGTCGCGTCCGGCGAGCCGGATCGCCTGCGGCACCTCCAGGTGCGCGAAGCCGGCTCCCGGCGCGCTGAGCGGTGGCTGGACCTCCCAGTGCACGAGGTCGGCCGACCGGGCGTGCCCGATGACCCCGCGGTCGGTGTCCCGCCGCGAGCAGGCACCGCGGGCGCGCGCCGTGATCAGCATGTGCCAGCCCTCCCCCGCCGCGTCGCGGAACACCCAGGGATCCCGCCAGGCCTCCTCGTGCCAGGTGCCGTCCGGGAGGATCTCGTACCAGTCCGGGCCGGCCTGCAGCTGCAGACCCGCGTCCTTGCGCCAGACGTGGAGGTCGTCGGAGACGGCGACGCCGATGGTCTCGACGTTCGTGATGTCGTGCGGCGAGAGGAATCGCGAGCCGGTGTAGAACATCCGCCACAGCCCATCGTCACCGCGGATCACGCTGCCGGTCCAGGTGGCGGAGCTGTCGATGTCGTCGGGCTGCCCCGGGCCGAGCACCTCGCCGAGGTCCGTCCAGGTCACGAGGTCGTCGGAGATCGCGTGGCCGATCCGTGCGTTGCGGTGCCGCAGCCCCGGGTCGCCGAGCGAGGTCGGCGCGTGCAGGTAGTAGAGGTGGTGCCGCTCGCCGTCGTCGGCGAGCCAGAAGTCCCAGACCCAAAGGCCGTCTTTGCTGAATGCCATCCGTCAGCCCTTGACCGCGCCCTGGATCAGCGCCTTGATGAACTGGCGCTGGAAGATCACGAAGACCACGATCGTGGGAACGATGATGAGCAGGGCGCCGGCGTTCAGCAGCGGGATGCTGAGGCTGTACTGCCCCTGGAAGAACGTGAGCGCGCCGGCCACGGTCCGCTGGAGCGGGTCGGCGACGAGCACCACGGGCAGCAGGAACTGGTTCCAGGTCCAGAGGAAGAGCAGGATCGCGAGCGCCGACAGCGCGGGGCGGGCCAGGGGCAGGTGGATGTGCCGCAGCTCCTGCCACATCGACGCGCCGTCGACGCGCGCAGCTTCGGACAGCTCGGCGGGCATGTTGACGAAGTGCGCGCGCATCCAGAACACGCTGAACGGCATGAACAGGCCGATGAGCGGCAGGATGATCGCCCACTGGGTGTTGAGCACGTTCAGCGACTGCATCTCGTAGTAGAGCGGGATGATCAGCGCCTCGAACGGGATCGTCAGGCCGAGGATGAAGAGGATCAGCAGGGCGCGGCCGCCGCGGATGTCCAGGCTGCCGAGCGCGTAGCCCGCCAGGCTCGAGATCACCAGGCTGATCGGCACGACGCCCAGCACGATGAGCGCGCTGGAGCCCATCAGCTCCCAGACGTGCCCGGTGTTGAACGCCTCGACGAAGTTGCCCCACTGCGGGTTCGTCGGCCAGGTGAGCCCCGTGGGGTTCACGTCGGCCGGCTGCAGGGCGGCGGAGGCCATGTTGACCAGCGGGATGAGGGTGAGGACGAGCACGACGGCGAGGAGCACGCGGCCCGTCCACTTCTCGACGGGGTTGACGATCATGAGTCACGGACTTTCGAGAGACGCTGGATCGGGAGGACGACGAGCAGGACGAGGATCATCAGGATGATCCCGAACGCCGACGCGAGTCCGACCTCG
Organism: Leifsonia sp. Soil_N53; assembly: GCF_057655165.1. NCBI lineage: Bacteria > Bacillati > Actinomycetota > Actinomycetes > Micrococcales > Microbacteriaceae > Leifsonia > Leifsonia sp. Soil_N53. Next base: position 58,205 of record NZ_JBDGMM010000044.1, on the reverse strand, counting down.
CTCTGCGTGAACCCGATCCGGTAGATCGAGATCCCCGGCACGAGGGTGGCGCGGCCGGGGCCGCCGAGCGTGGTGGTGTAGATGATGTCGAAGCTGCTGAGCGCCGCGATGATCGTGAGCGTGATCAGGACGGCGAGCTCCTGGCGCAGCCCGGGCAGCGTGATGGTGAAGAACTCGCGCCACCAGCCGGCCCCGTCGAGGCGGGCGGCCTCGTACAGCGAGATGTCGATCTTGCCGATGCCGGTCAGCAGCAGCACGGTGCAGAGCCCGGTCAGCGTCCACGACCCGATGAGCCCGACGGCGGGGAGTGCCGTCTGGTAGTCGCCGAGCCACGGCCGGGCGAGGCCGCCGAGCCCGATCGCGTTCAGGATCTGGTTGACCGCGCCGGTCTGCGCGTACATCCACGACCAGGCGATGCCGGCCGCGGCGAGCGGGATGATCTGCGGCAGGAACAGGACGGTCTGCGAGAAGCTCGTGAAGGCTCCCGCCCGCATCGAGCGGATCAGCGTCGCCAGCACGAGGCCGAACGTGACCGGGATGATCGTGAAGAACGCGATCAGGATGAAGGCGTTGATGATCGACCCGAGCAGGTCAGGGTCGGTGAAGACGGTCAGGTAGTTGGCCAGGCCGACCCACGTCGAGGCGCCGATGCCGTTCCAGTCGTAGAACGAGTACTGGATGCCCTGGAGGAGGGGCCAGAGCACGAACGCCGCGTAGAAGAACAGCGCGGGCGCGACGAGGAGCCAGCCGATGCGCCTCCCGCGCCCGGCCGTCCGTCTCCGGACGGCCGGGCGCTTCGCAGCCCCGCGAGCGCTGCCACGGCCCGCCTGCCGCGCCGACGAGTCCTGGCGGCTCGCGGCAGCGCTGGTGCGGGACTGCACAGAGGTCATCGTTACTTCTTCACTTCCTGCTCGTAGAAGGCCTGCACCTTGTCGACGAACTCCTTGCCGGTGATCTTGCTGGTCACCAGGAGCTGGGACTCGGGGATGATCGCCCCGGCGTAGATGCCCGCGGTGGTGTTGGCCATGAAGTCGACCTGGCCGTTCTCCTTGCCGATCTGGGCTGCGGCGGCGAGGACCTGCTCGGTGATCGAGCCCTTCTCCACCTTCGGCTGCGCCTCGGCCGGGTCGCCGCCGGGAGCGGCGCCGGTCACGTCGACGACGAGCTGGCGCGCCTTGGCGTTGGTGTGCACCCAGTTCAGGAAGTATGCCACCGTGTCGAGGTTCTTCGACTTGGCCGCCGCGGAGAACGAGTTCGCCGCGCCCATCGCGACGTGGTCGCCGCCCGCCTTCGCCGGCGGGACGAGGAAGAACTGCACGTCCTTGCCGAGCTTCTTGGCGTAGTTCGCCGCCTCCCAGTTGCCGTTGAACGTGTAGACGCCCTTGCCGTCCTGGAAGTTGCTCACGAACGTGAAGTAGTCGACGGCGTTGATGTCCGAGTTGAAGTACCCGGCGTCCGCCCACGTGCGGATCAGGTCGGCGCCCTTGACGGTGCCCGGCTGGTCGTAGCTGGCGCCCGGCTTGTTGAACATCCAGTCGAGGAAGTGCTGCTTGTCGACGTACTGGTTCATGGCCGCCTGGACCGTGAAGTTGACCACGCCGTCCTTGTCGCCTTCGACCAGGGGGGCGACGCCCGCCGCCTTCGCCTTCGCGAAGTCGGCGCCGAGCTCGTCGAGCGTCTTGGGGACGCTCGTGATGCCCGCCTTCTCGGCGAGCTTCGTGTTCACGAAGACGCCGGTCACGCTGTAGCCGAGGCCGAGCTGGTAGAGCGATCCGCTGCCGCGGACTCCGTCGGCCGTCATCCGCAGCGGCGCGAGCTGTGCGGCGGGCCACTTGTCCCAGCCGTAGGCCTTGAAGTACGGGTCGAGGTTCGCGACGAGCCCGTCCTTGACCGTGTCGCCCAGCGTCGGGAGACGGATCAGGTCGGGAGGGGTGGAGCTCGCGAGCAGCTTCGGAGCGTTCGCGGTGAGGTTCTGGAACGTGTCGCGCGTGATCTTGAACGTCACGTTCGGGTGCTGCTTGGTGAACTCCTTGGCCAGGTCGTCGGTGAGCGGGAAGCCCGTCTCGTCGGCGATGGTGAGGGTCACCTTCTTGGAGGTGAGCTGCGTGCTCACGTCGGTCGCGCCCTTGGCCGGCCCGTTGGTGGCGGAGCCGGGCGCGCAGCCCGCGAGCACGAGAGCGACGGCCGAGGCCACCGCTCCGGCGAGGAGGACGCCACGGACGTGGCGCCGAGGAGAGGCGATTGACATACAGGACTCCCTTGTCGTCAGGACCGGATCGGGTTCGATCCCGCTGCTAAATGCTTTCAGCACGCTTATACTGAGTCACGTCCCCGGGTTTGTCAAATGTGATTCGCGGGTTGTGACGAACAGAGCGGATAGCATCCGCTAGAGGAGGAACGGGATGCTCAGCAAGCGGGTGACACTCGCCGACGTGGCGCGGAGGGCCGGGCTCTCGGTGTCCGCGGCGTCCATGATCCTCAACGGACGGCCCGACACCCGGCTCTCGCAGGACGCGCACGACCGCGTGCACACGGCCGCCGCCGAGCTCGGCTACCGGCCGAACGTCGCGGCCCGGGGGCTGAAGACGGACAAGACGCACACGATCGCGTTCGTCTCCGACCTCGTGGCGACGACGCGCTACGCGTCCGGGCTCATCACCGGGGCGATCGCGGCGGCCGAGGCGGCGGGTCACGTGATGATGGTGCTCGAGACCGGCGGCGAGCCCAAGCGCGAGACCGAGGCCATCGGGGCCGCGCTCGACCGCCAGGTCGACGGCTTCGTCTTCGCGTCCATGCGCGCCAGGGAGCTCTTCCTGCCCGAGATCGCGTTCGAGACGCCGGCCGTGATGCTGAACGCCACCAACGCGCGCTTCCCCCGCGCCGTCCTCCCGGACGAGCGCGAAGGCGGCCGCACGGCCGTCGAGGTGCTGTTCGGCGCCGGGTTCCACGACGGCATCGCACTGCTCGGGCACAGCGAGAAGCAGGAGCAGGGCCTTTTCCGCTCCGCGACGGTCGCCGAGCGCATCGCGGGCATCCGCGGCGCGATGGCCGACCGCGACGCCGAGTTCAGCAGCGAGGCGTCGATCTGGCTCTGGGAGCCCGACGGCGGCTACCAGGCGACCACGAAGATCCTCCGCCAGCGCAACCGGCCGGCGGCCATCCTCGCCATGAACGACCGGCTGGCCTTCGGCGCCTACCAGGCGATCGCGGAGGCCGGGCTCCGCGTCCCCGAGGACATCTCGATCGTGTCCTTCGACAACGACGAGCTGGCCGCCTACCTGCGGCCCGGGCTGACGACCGTGGCCCTCCCCCACCAGGAGATGGGCCGGCGCTCCGTCGAGCTGCTGCTCGGCGGCGGCCCGGCGGGCGAGACCCGGGTCTCGATGCCGCTGGTCCAGCGCGACTCGGTGCGGGCCTAGCCGGCGGTAACCGGCGCGCGACCGACCCCGGCCGCACGGTACACGGCGTCGATCGCCGCCATGTTCCCGACGTAGTCCATGCCTTCTGTGGGCAGGGGCGTCCCGGTCCGCAGCGCGTGGATCACCGCCGCGAGCTGATGGTCGTAGGTGTCGAGGCCGGCCACTGTCGAGCGCGTGCCGACGCCGTCGCGCTCGACCTCGATCGTGTGGCCCTGCACCGGGAACACCAGGTTCTGCACGCGCACGACGGCGTCGGAGCCGCGCACCTCGATGCTCGAGTCGAGGGCGACGTCGGGCTCCATGCTCGCGGTCAGCCGGGCGGTCACGTCGCCGCCGAAGGAGAGCGACGCCTCGATCGACACGTCGGCGCCCAGCGGATTCAGCGCGGCACGGGCCGAGACGACCTCGGGCTCGCCGAACAGGCTCCGCAGCCAGTGCAGCGGGTAGCAGCCGAGGTCCATCAGGGCGCCGCCGCCCAGCTCGGGAGCGTGCCGGATCGACCGCGGGTCGTAGGGGTTGGCGCCGGTGAAGGTCGCCGTGGCCGACAGCGGCGTGCCCAGCTCACCGGATGCCACGAACGACCGGAGCCACTCCTGCAGCGGGTGGTAGTGGTCGTGGAACGCCTCGACCGCCCGGTGGCCGGTGCGCTCGGCGGCCGCGAAGACCTCCCGCGCCTGCGCCGCGTCCATGGTCATCGGCTTCTCGCAGAGCACGTCCCTGCCCGCTTCGAGCGCCGCGATGGTCCAGCGCGCGTGCTCCGACGGCGGGAGCGCGACGTAGACCAGGTCGAGGGTCGGGTCGGCGAGCAGTTCCTCATACGTGTCGCAGGCGGTCGGGATCCCGTGGCGGGCGGCGAAGCCCGCGGCGTCGTGCCGTGACGCGACCGCGGCGATCTCGGCGTCGTCGCGGCGGCGCGCGGGCGCGATGATGGCGCGCGGCGCGATGCCGGCCGCTCCCAGCACGCCGATCCGCAACGGCCGCGCGGCGGCACCCGACGGTTCGGCCGCGCTCATCCGAGCCAGTTCTGCGAGGACGGCACCAGTTCCTCCAGCCGCCCCCACAGCGCCTCGGGGATGTCCCACTCGGCGTAGCCGAGCGTCTGAGCGACCCGCTCCGGCGAGGAGACGCCCACCACCGTCGAGTCGATCAGCGGGGACCGCAGCGAGAACTGCAGCGCCGCGGCGGGCAGCGGCACGCCGTGCTCCGCGCAGGCCTCCGCCATCGCCCGCACCGCGTCGGCGAGCTCGCCGGGGCGTTCGCCGTAGCCGTAGTTCGACTGGACGTCCGGACCCTTGGCGAGCATGCCGCCGCCGTACGGAGCCGCGTTCACGACGCCGATCCCGTGCTGGCGGGCGAAGCCGAAGAGCTCCTCCGCCGAGCGGTCCACCAGGGTGTAGCGGTTGTGGCTCAGCACCACGTCGAAGACCCCGGTCTCGAGGTAGCGGCGCATCAGCCCGACCGGGCCGCCGGCGACGCCGATGTGGCCGACCAGGCCGCGGGCGCGCAGGGCCACCAGCGCGTCCACGGGGCCGCCGGCCTCCACGGCTTCCTCGAACGGGATCCGCTCCGGGTCGTGCAGGTACAGCAGCGGCACCCGCTCCACGCCGAGGCGCTCGAGGCTCTCGGCGTACGAGGCGAACACGCGCTCGCCCGAGAAGTCGCCGGTCACCGGGTCGGGGTCGACCTTGGTCGCGAGCACGACGCCGTCCGGGAGGCCGCCGCGCTCGGCGATGGCGGCGCCGATCCGCCGTTCCGCCGTTCCGTCGTCCCCGTAGCCGTTCGAGGTGTCGATGAAGCGGATGTCGCTGTCGAACACCGCCTCGACCGTCGCGACCGCCCGCTCGGCGGTCACCGGGTAGCCGTAGAGCTGCGGCATGCTCGCCAGCGGGCTGGTGCCCATGCAGAGCTCCGTCACCTCCAGCCCGGTGGCGCCCAGCTGACGGGTGGCCACTATCACGCCGTCGCCTCCTGGAGCACGGGCGCGCGGTCGGCGAACGACTGACGGGCCGCGTGGTAGGCGTCGACGACCCGGTCGAGGACCTCTTCCGTGGGCGCGTCGCCGGTCGCGATGTCGGGATGGGCCGCCCGCCACTCCATCATCCGCCGCACCGCCCGCTCGAACGTGAGCTTCGGGGCGAACCCGGGGACGAACCGGCGGATCTTGGACGTGTCGAAGACCGCGGAGTGACCGAGGTCGCCGACGAACTCGCCCGACCAGAACCACTCGGGGGCGACCACGGGGAACAGCTCGCTCGCGACGTGGACCAGCCGCGCCTCGACGCCGAGAGCGTTCGCGAACAGGCCGTAGATCTGGTCCCACGTCAGCACGTCGTCGCCGGTGATGTGGAAGGTCTCCCCCACCGCGCGCTCGCTGCCGAGCAGCCCGACCAGGCCCTGCGCGAAGTCCTCGGCGTGGGTCAGCGTCCACAGCGAGGTCCCGTCGCCGTGCACGGGGATCTCGGCTCCGCGGGCGATCCGGTCGATCACGGTCCAGCCGCCGGGCAGCGGCGGGTTCGCGTCGTCGTACGTGTGCGACGGCCGGATGACGGTGACCGGGAAGCCCTGCTCGCGGTGCGCGCGGGCGAGAGCGAGCTCCGCCCGCCACTTCGCCGTCGCGTAGGGCAGCGGCGGGTTCGGCCCGGTCGGGGTGGACTCGGTGATCGGGGTGGTCCGCACCGGCTTGGCGTAGATCGACGCCGAACTGATGTGGACGTACTGCCGGGTGCGGCCCGAGAACAGCTCCACCCAGCGGGCGACGTCGTCCTCGTCGTAGGAGAGGAAGTTCACCACGGCGTCGAACGAACGCTCGCCGAGGGCGGCACGGACCGACGCCGAGTCGGACACGTCCCCGAACACCTTCTCGACCCCGGCGGGCAGGGCCCGTCCGGTGGCGTTCGCACCGCGGGTGAGCACGGTGACGGCCATGCCGCTCGCGGCGGCGAGCCGCACGCAGGACGCGCTGATCGTGCCCGTCCCGCCGAGGAACAGCACGCTCAGCGGCGCCCCGTCGTGGCTCAGCAACTCCGCACCGGTCATCGTCCCGCGTACCAATCCTCGAAGCCGTTCTCGACGAGCGAGATCAGCACGTCCTCCGACCGGATCCCGAGCGGCGCCAGCTTGGCCACCACCGTCTCGAAGAACCGCCGCTTGACGGCGACAGGATACATGTGGACGGCCGTCACGCGGATGAGCAGCAGGCTCCTGCGGTCGACGTCGTTGTACCCGGGGTCGAACTTCAGCTCGTCCGCGCCGTGCGGGCGGAAGACCTGGAAGCGGTCGTCGGCGGGGATTCCGAGCGCCTCGATCTGCGCGTCGTGGATCGCGTCCCCGATCTCCGCGTGGGAGTTCTCGAACAGCTCGCGCTCGAGGTCGACTTGGATGAGTGGCATTTTTCTAGACTCCTAGGGTCGGATTCACTTGATGGCGCCGGCCGCGAGGCCGCGCTCGAACATGCCCTGCAGGCACAGGTAGGCGACGATCTCCGGGATCGCGGTCAGCACCGCAGAGGCCAGGATCTTGGTCTGGTCGTTGCTGAACTCCCCGACGAAGAACTGCGGCACCAGCGTGATGGTCTGCATGTCCTGCGACTGCAGGAACACCAGGGGCATCAGGTAGTCGTTCCACGCGCCGATCAGCGTGAAGATCAGGACGGCGGCCGCGATCGGCCGGGTGAGCGGCACGATCAGGGCGAAGAAGCCGCGGACCGAGTTGGCGCCGTCGACGCGGGCCGCCTCGAACATCTCGTCCGGGAGGCCGTTGATGAAGTTGCGGGTCAGCAGCACGGCGAACGGGATCTGCAGCGCGGCGAGCGGCAGGATCACCGCGGCGTACGTGTTGAACAGCCCGAGAGCCTGGGTGGTGACGAACAGCGGCGTCAGCAGCACGACCTCCGGCAGCGTGAGGCAGGCCAGCAGCATCCAGAAGTAGACCTCCCGGAAGCGGATGTGCAGCTTCGCGAACCCGTAGGCGGCGAGCATCGTCACCGCGTAGACCAGGACGATGACCCCGGCGGAGATGATCGCGCTGTTCAGGAAGAACCGGAAGAAGCCCGGCACCGCCAGCACGTCGCGGTAGTTGCCCCAGCCGGCGCCGGCGAACGAGCCCTGCACCATCGCGATCAGCGGGAAGAGATACGGGAGCACGAGGACCGTGGCCAGCAGTTGCAGCAGGCCCTTGCTCCACCAGCGGCGGACTTCGAACATCAGCGGGCTCCCGTCTTCTCGCGGCGTCCCCGCCTGCCGATCCCGGCCGTCCGCTCGAGCCCGGTCCGCTCCCGGCCGAACACCTGCAGCAGGATCGCCATGGCGAGCGCGATGACGAGCAGGATGATCGAAAGGGCGGCGCCGTAGCCGACGTGGGCGAGCTGGATGGTCATCTGGTAGATGTACGTGCCGAGGAACTGCGTCGCGTTGTTCGGCCCGCCGATCGTCACCAGCCACGGGATGTCGAAGGTCTTCAGCGCGCCGATCGCGCTCAGGATGCCGAGCGCCAGGGTCGTGCCGCGCAGGGTCGGCCAGATGATGCTGGTCAGCGTGCGGATGTTGCCCGCGCCGTCGATCCGTGCCGCCTCGATCAGGGACTGATCGACCTGGCTCATCGCCGCGTAGTAGAGCACGAAGGTGAGGCCGGTCCACTGCCAGATGGTGATCACCATGATGACCGGCAGCGCCGTCGACGACTGGCCGATCCACGGCTGGGCGAGGAAGCCGAGGCCGATGAAGTGCAGCACCTGGTTCAGCTGGCCGTCCGCGGCGAAGATCTGGCGGAACACGGGCGCCATGATGGCGGGCGCGAGGACCACGGGGACGAAGATGATCACCTTGTAGACGACGGCGAGCTTGATCCGCGAGTGCATGATCACCGCGAACAGCACGCCGAGCGCCGTCTGGAACGTGAAGGTGACGATGAAGAAGATCACGGTGTGCCAGATCGCGCCCCAGAACACCGGGTCGTTGGCGATGTTGGCGTAGTTGCGCAGCGCGATGGACTCGGGGTCGGGGCTCGCGCCGTCCCAGTTCAACGTCGAGATGTAGCCGGTGTAGCCGATGCAGTAGTAGATCAGCCCGGCGCTCAGCACGAGCGCCGGCAGGATCCAGGGCAGTCCAGGGGCTTGGAGGCGGCGGCCGCGCGGCCGGCTCGACGAGCCGACCGCGCGGGTCAACCGCTCCTGGGTGGAGACAGTCATCCGTTCGCCGCCTTGGCCGCGTCGGCGGCCTGCTGCAGCGTCTTCGCCGCCGCCTGCGGTGTCGCGCTGCCGCTGCCGACCGACTGTGCCGCAGCCAGGAAGGCGTTCTCGATGTCGGCGTTCAGCAGGGCGAACCGGGGCTCGTCGATCGCGGTCAAGCCGTCGAGGTAGTCGTTGACCGGCTTGGACTGCTGGGCCTCGTCCACGAACTTGATGCTCGTGAAGTCGGGCGCGACGCCCTTGAGCACCGGCGTGGTGTCGAGGCGGTCCGCGACGACCTGCTGGCCCTTGGTGCTGGTCGACATCCACTTGACGAACGTCTCGGCCGCCGAGCGGTGCTTCGACTTGCTCGCCACGGCCAGGCCGTAGTCGGCGTCACCGAACATCTCGCTGGTGTTGCCCTTGCCCGCCACGTCCGGGAAGTGGATCGGCAGGATCGGGAACGGCTTGGCGCCCGCGACGCCCGCCGCGGAGATCGACTGCGTCATGGCGGCCTCGGTGGCGTACTGGGTGTACCAGCTGCCCATCATCACCATGGCGTACTTGCCGGTCAGGAAGCCGTTGTTGATGTCCGGGTACTGCTGCGCCCCGAGCGCACCCTCCTGCATGATCCCGCTGGTGAACAGGTCCTTCCAGATCGAGAGGGTCTGGACGATCTGCGGCGAGTCCCACTTGGCCTCGCCCTTGGACGCCTTGGTCCAGTAGCCGGGTTCCACCGAGTTGGAGATGGCCTGCAGGGTGTCCTGGTCGAAGCCCTCCTGCGACGCGCCCTGGGCGAAGCAGCCCTGGCCGTTGCTCTGCAGCGTCTTGCAGACCTGCTTCCACTCGTCGAGGGTCTTCGGCGGCTGGAGGTTGTACTTCTTGAAGATGTCGGCGTTGTACCAGAGCGAGCCGGCGTAGGACGAGCCGATCGGCAGCGCGGTGAGCTTGCCCTTGGCCGTGAGGCCGTCGACCGCGATCTTCGCGATCTTCGACTTCCAGTCGCTGCCCAGCGCCTTCTCGGCGGTGGGGGCCAGGTCTTCGGCATAGCTGCCGAACTGCTGCACGTAGGCTCCGGGCTGCAGATCGAACACGTCCGGCCCGCTGTTGGAGGCGAGCGCCGGGCGCATCGCCGCCTGGTAGTCCGAGATCCCGATCAGCTTGAAGTTGACCTTGATGTCCGGGTACTCCTTGTTGAAGGCGGCGATGAACTGCTTCGCCTCGTCGGTGTTCGTCGGAGTCCAGCCCCACCAGTTGATCGTCCCGCTCGTCGCCGAGCCGGCCTCGCCCGAGCCCGAGCTCGAGCAGGCGGCGAGCCCGAGGCCCGCCAGACCGGCCACGGTGAGCGCAGCGATCGACCGCAGCACCGTCTTCGATGTGAATGTGAATCGCATGTCAGTCCTCTTGCGTCGCGGACACGTCAGCGTGTCCGGGTGAGCGCCGGATCGGTGGACCCGGCGTGATCGAAGTCCGATGAGGCCGGGCGACCTCTTCGTCTTCGCGAGGCGCGTCCATCGGACGCGCCTTGACACTGAGGTGAATCTAAACGCCTACGTAAACGCGAGTCAAGTTTTACCTGGAATTTAGAAACGTTTCGTTAACTGGGCGCACGAAACCGGCCAGAACACCGGAGATCGCGCGGCCTCAGGAGCGCGGGGCGGCCGTGCTCTCGCGCACGACGAGGGAGGTCGCCATGTCGACCCGGCTGAACGCCAGCTCCGGCTCGTCGCGCAGGCGCGTAACCAGGTGGGTCGCCTGCTCGGCCATCTCGGCCAGCGGCACCCGCACCGTGGTGAGCGGCGGGCCCGCCCACTCGGCGATCGAGAGGTCGTCGTACCCGACGACGGAGAGGTCCTCCGGCACCCGGAGGCCGAGCACGCGCGCCGCCTCGTAGACGCCGAGCGCCTGGATGTCGCTGGAGGCGAAGATCGCGGTCGGCGCGTCCGCCGACGACAGCAGCGCGCGCGCCTCCACGAAGCCGTCCTGGCGGTGGAACTCCCCCGGCCGGATGTACTCCGGCCTCACCCGGAGCTTCGCACCGTCGAGCGCCGCACGGTAGCCGGAGAGGCGGGCCGTCGACGCCATCATGCTGTCGGGCCCGGTGATGATGGCGATGCGCTCGTGCCCGAGCGCGATCAGGTGCTGCGTGGCCTGGAACGCGCCGTTCCAGTCGGCCGAGCCGATGGACGGGGCATCGGACGCCGGCGCCCCGTAGGGGTCGATCATCACGATCGGGATCGACCGGCTGCGCAGCCGGGCCTTGTCCTTCTCCGGGAGCAGCGCCGCCACCAGGATGATTCCCAGCGGCTGCCTGCGCAGCACGCCGTCCACCCAGCCGGGCCCCGGCAGGTGCGACTCCTGGGCCGCCGAGACGACCATGCCGATGCCGTGCTCGCTCGCGACCCGCTCGATGCCGGCGATCGCCGCACCGCCGAACGGGCTGTCGATCTCGAAGCACAGCACGTCGATGAGCGGCGCTTCGCTCTGCGCGCTCAGCCGCCGGTTGTAGTTGCGCTCGTCGAGCAGCGACTCGATCCGCTTGCGGGTCTCGTCGGAGACGCCGGCCCGCCCGTTCAGGACCTTCGAGACCGTCGCGACCGAGACGTTGGCGAGCGCGGCGACCTCCGAGAGCGTGGCGCGGCTCGCGGGTGCGGCGGCGGCGGCGTTTTCCATGGGCCTCATGCTAGCCGCGGCCGCGCCGCGCGCCCGGCCGGCGCTGCGGGACGGTTGACGAGGTGCGGATGTGCTCATAGTCTGACGATTCAGATAGTTTTCGCTCGAATGAAGAAACCTTACAGGGAACAGGGTATCAATGACGATCACCGCCGAGTCCGAGTTCGCCCGGTATCCATCGCTCGCCGGCCGCACCGCGTTCGTCAGCGGCGGCGCCACCGGGCTCGGCGCGGAGTTCGTCGCAGAGCTCGCCGCGCAGGACGTGCGGGTGGCGTTCGCCGACCTCGACGAGGCCGCTGGAGCGGAACTGGTCGCGGCGGTCGCCGGACGCGGCCACCCCGAGCCGCTGTTCCAGGCGGTCGACGTGCGGGACGTCGACGCGCTGCAGAACGCGATCCTGCAGGCGGCCGACCGCCTCGGCGCCCCGACGGTGCTCGTGAACAACGCCGCCAACGACGCCCGGCGCTCGGTCTCCGACATCGACGTGGCCGCGTGGGACGACGGGATCGCCGTCAACGTGCGCCATCACTTCTTCGCCGCCCAGACCGTCCGGCCGCTGATGAAGGCCGCCGGGGGCGGATCCATCATCAACCTCGGCTCGATCAGCGCTCACATCGACCTGGTCGACCTCCCCGTCTACATCACGGCGAAGGCCGGGATCGAGGGCCTCACCCGCACGCTCGCCCGCGAGTTCGGCGGCGACGGCATCCGGGTGAACTGCATCGTCCCCGGCTGGATCATGACGCAGCGCCAGCTCGACAACTGGGTCGGCGAGGCCGAGCACGACAAGATCCTGGCCGCCCAGTGCCTGCCCGAGCTCCTGTACCCTGCTGACGTCGCCCGGCTGCTGCTCTGGCTGGCCGCCGACGACTCGCGGATGGCGACGGCGCAGACCTGGGTGATGGACGGAGGATGGCAGTGAGAGCGGAACAAGTGACCCCGCCGGTGACCTGGCACGGGGAGGGGCCGTTCTGGGACGACGCCGGGCAGCGGCTGCTGATCGTGGACATGCTCGCCGGGGCCGTCGTCGACCTGGCGTCCTTCGCGCACCCGAAGCGCTACGAGGTGGGCAGTCCGGTCGCTGCGGTCATCCGCCGCCGGACGCAGGGCGGATTCATCGTGGCGACCGAGCACGGCTTCGCCCTCTTCGACGAGGACTTCGCGCTCGTGGGTCGCCTCCCCGACCTGCTCGACGACCCGGCCATCCGGCTCAACGAGGGCGGCTGCGACCCCGCCGGCCGCTTCCACATCGGCTCGATGGCGTACGAGATGACTCCCGGCGCGGCCGCCGTCTATCGGCTCGACCCCGACGGCTCGACGCGGACCGTGCTGACCGGGATCACCATCTCGAACGGTCTCCAGTGGAGCCTGGACGGCTCACTCGCCTACTACATCGACACCCCGACCCGGCGCGTGGACGTCTTCGACGTGGACCAGGCCGACGGCTCGCTGCACGACCGGCGCCCGTTCGTCCGGCTCGGCGACGACGTCGCCGGCTCGCCGGACGGCATGGCGATCGACGCGGAGGGCGGGCTCTGGGTGGCGCTGTGGGGCGGCGGCGCGCTGCGCCGGTTCGACGCCTCCGGCGCGCTGACCGAGGTCGTCGACGTGCCGGGCGTCAGCCACACCAGCGCCGCCGCGTTCGGCGGATCCGACCTGGACACGCTCTACATCACGTCCTCCCGCCAGCACCTGGCCGACGACGCCGAGCCGGAGGCCGGCGCCGTCTTCGCGGTGCGTCCGGGAGTGCGCGGCGTCCCGCTGCCGGCCTACGCCGGCTGACCGGGCGTGCGGATCCCGTCCACCAGCCGCGGCACACCCCACGGGTTCGCCTCCTGCAGCGCGGGAGGCAGCAGGGCGTCCGGCGCGTCCTGATACGCCACCGGACGGAGGAAGCGGCCGATGGAGGCCGTCCCGACCGACGTGAAGTGCGGTGCGGTGGTGGCCGGGTACGGTCCGCCGTGCTGCTGCGCGAAGGTCACCGACACCCCGGTGGGCCAGCCGTTCCAGAGCACGCGCCCGGCGCGGGCCGCCAGCAGCTCCAGCAGCGGGCCGGCCGCATCCCCGTCGACGCCCTGGACGGTGGCGGTCAGCTGACCGGGGAGCGCGCGCGCCACCGCCAGCAGTTCGTCGGCGGAGCTGTACCGCACGAGCACCGCGGCCGGGCCGAAGTGCTCCTCCAGCAGCTCGTCGGCGTGCGCGAGGAACGTCGCCGCGTCCGTGCCGTAGACGGTGGGCACCGGCTCCGGCGCCTCGGCGGGGGACCCGATCAGCAGCTCCACGTCGTCGCGCTCGGCGAGCGGCGCGAGGCTGGCGAAGTAGCCGCCGCGGATGGCGTCGGAGAGCATCGGGCCGCCGGAGGTGCCGCGGACCGCCTCCACCACCGCGTCGGCCAGCGACGAGTCGGCCGGGACCAGCAGAACGCCTGGCTTGGTGCAGAACTGCCCGACGCCGAGCGTCAGGGAGGCGGCGAAGCCGGTGGCGATCTCCTGCCCGCGGGCGGCCGCGGCCGCCTCGGTCACGAAGACCGGATTCACGCTGCCGAGCTCGCCGTAGAACGGGATCGGCTCGGGCCGGGAGGCCGCCAGGTCGAAGAGCGCCCGCCCGCCCGAGAGCGACCCGGTGAACGTCGCCACCGTGAGCCGCGGGTCGAGGACGAGCGCGCGGCCCGCCTCCCGTCCCTCCACCAGGGCGAACACGCCGCGCGGCGCACCCGCGGCGGCGAGCGCCTCCTGGACGTGCGCGGCGACGGCACGGCTCAGCTCGGGATGCGCGGAGTGCGCCTTCACGACGACGGGCGCTCCGGCGGCGATGGCCGCGGCCGTGTCGCCGCCGGCCACCGAGAAGGCGAACGGGAAGTTGCTCGCGGCGTAGACCGCCGCGGGGCCGAGCGGCCGGAGCATCCGGCGCAGGTCGGGCCGGGCGCCCATCGGCCAGTCGGCGTCGGCGTGGTCGACGGTGGCGTCGAGGTAGCCGCCCTCCTCCACGACGCGCGCGAACAGGCGCAGCTGGAAGGTCGTGCGGATCAGCTCGCCGCGCAGGCGCTGCTCGGTGAGGTGGCTCTCGCGCGCGGCCAGGGCCACCAGCGCGTCGGCGTCGGCGTCCAGGCGGTCCGCGATCGCCCGCAGCCAGCCCGCGCGGTCGCCCGGCGGGGAGCTGACCAGCGCCGGCGCGGCGTCCGCCGCGGCCGCCATGGCGGTCTCGAGGTCGACCGCGACCTGTGTCTCCTGGATCATCGTGCCGCTCCTTCCAGTCCGTGGCTGTCCGGGCCGCGGCCCACCTGCACCACCGGGTTCACCAGTCTGCCCACGCCCGCGATGTCCACGGCGACCTCGTCGCCGGGCAGGAGCGTGAAGTCCGCCTCCGGCACGATTCCGGTGCCGGTCAGGAGGATCGCGCCGTCCGGGAAATCGAGTCCGCGGAAAAGCCAGTCGGCGAGGTCGTCCAGCCGGCGCGCCAGCTGGTCCGTGGATGCCGATCCGCTGAACACCACGGCCCCGTCCCTGCGGATCTCGAGGCCGATCGCGAACGGCGTCCCGACCTCCCACGCCGGCACGATCTCGGGACCGAGGCCGCACGCCGCCGTGTAGACCTTCGCCTGCGGCAGGTACAGCAGGTTCTCGCCTTCGATCGACCGGCTCGACGCGTCGTCGCCCGCCACGTAGCCGAACAGGCCGCCCTCGGAGTCCAGCACGAGGCCGAGCTCGGGCTCCGGTACGTTCCAGACCGAGTCCGCGCGGACGCCGATCGGCTCGCCGGGCCCGACCGCTCGCGCGCCGGTCGACTTGAAGAACAGCTCGGGCCGCTCGGCCGCGTAGACGCGGTCGTAGGGGGTCCCGTCGGTGGCCTCCTCGATCCGGCCGTCTCGGCTGCGCAGGTACGTCACGCCGGCGGCCCAGACCTCCTGCTGCGGGTCGATCGGCGCGAGGACGCGCGACGGCGTCAGCCCGCCGCCGGTCGCGCCCTCGACGCGCTCGCGGGCCTCCGCCGGCGTCAGGCGGAGCAGCTCCGACAGGGTCGACCCCAGCGGCGAGTACTCGTCACCGCGGCGCACCGCCCAGACGACCGCGCCGTCGACCTCCACCCGTGCCAGCGCCGTTCCCGGCGTGGACGTGCTCTCCGCGTTGCTCAATGCGACTCCCTCGTGACCTCGGACCCGCTCGCCCCGACCAGGAAGTCGAGGTCCGCACCGGTGTCCGCTCCCTGGACGTGTTCGATGTACAGCTTCTGCCAGCCGCGGTCGGCCTGGGCGAAGGCCTCCACCTGCCGCCGCGACACCGAGCGCTTGGCGAGCTCGTCCGCGTCGACGAGCAGTTCGAGGCGCCGCGCGGGGACGTCGAGCGAGATCAGGTCGCCGTCCTCGACGAGCGAGAGCGGGCCGCCGGCCGCGGCCTCGGGGGCGACGTGCAGCACGACCGTCCCGTACGCGGTGCCGGACATCCGGCCGTCGCTGATCCGCACCACGTCGCGCACGCCCTGCTTCAGCAGCTTCTGCGGCAGCGGGAGGTTGCCGACCTCCGGCATCCCCGGATAGCCCTTCGGTCCGCACCCGCGCAGGATGAGCACCGAGTCGGCGTCCACGTCCAGGTCCGGGTCGTCCAGGCGCGCGTGGGCGTCCTCGATGGAGTCGAAGACGACGGCCCGGCCGGTGTGCACCAGCAGCTCCGGGCTCGCCGCCGCCGGCTTGATGATCGCGCCGCGCGGGGCGAGGTTGCCGCGGAGCACGGCGATGCCCGCGTCGTCCTGCAGCGGGTCCTCCCGCAGCGAGATGACGTCGCGATCCCAGACCTGGTTCTTGCCGAGGTAATGGGTGAGCGGGCGGCCGGTCACCGTGGTCGCGGCCGGGTCGAGGAGGTCGGTGAGCTGATCGAGCACCGCCAGGAATCCCCCGGCCCGGAACAGGTCCTCCATCAGGTAGGTGCCGGCCGGCTGCAGGTTGACGAGCAGCGGCACGTCGGCGCCGATCCGGTCGAAGTCGTCCAGGGTCAGGTCGATGCCGAGCCGGCCCGCGATCGCGAGCAGGTGGACGACCGCGTTCGTGGAGCCGCCGATCCCGGCGAGCGCCACGATCGCGTTGTGGAACGACTCGGCGGTGATCACCTGGGAGATGCGCCGGTCCTCCAGCGCGAGCTCGACGGCGAGCCGGCCCGAGGCGTGCGCGGCCTCCAGCAGCCGGCTGTCGGCGGCGGGGGTCCCGGCGACGCCGGGGATGGTCATGCCCAGCGCCTCGGCCATCAGCCCCATGGTGGAGGCCGTCCCCATGGTGTTGCAATGGCCCTTGCTCCGGATCATCGTCTTGTCGGTCGCCTCGAACTCCTCGGCGGCGAGGGTGCCGGCGCGCACCTCCTCCGAGAGCTTCCAGACGCCGGTGCCGCAGCCCATCCGCTCACCGCGGAAGTAGCCGTTGAGCATCGGGCCGCCCGGGACCACCACGGCGGGGATGTCCACCGAGGCGGCGCCCATCAGCAGCGCGGGGATGGTCTTGTCGCAGCCGCCGAGGAGCACGACCGAGTCGATCGGGTTGGCGCGCAGCATCTCCTCGATGGCCATCGCGGCCATGTTCCGCCACAGCATCGCCGTCGGCTTCACCAGGGTCTCCCCCAGCGAGACGACGGGCAGGTTGACCGGCACGCCGCCGGCCTCCCAGACGCCCTGCTTGACGTACTCCGCGACCTCGTTGAGGTGCATGTTGCACGGCGTGAGGTCGCTCGCGGTGTTCGCGATCGCGATCTGCGGGCGCCCGTCGAACGCGTGATCGGGCACGCCGCGGCGCATCCACGCCCGGTGGATGTAGGGGTCGCGGCCGTCGCCGCCGTACCAGCCCTGGGAACGGACCATCTGTGGGAACTCCTTCACGTCGTCGTGCCTTCAGGGCACGAGTATTCCGCGTCCGACCGCTCCTGCGGTGAGTCTGCGGTAAGCCTCGCCGAAATCGGCGAGCGGGAGCCGGTCGCCGATGAGGCGGTCGATCGGCAGTCTGCCCGCGAGGTAGAGGGCGAAGATGCGCGGCAGGTCGAGCTGCGGATTGCTCGACCCGTACAGCGAACCGACGATCCGCTTCTGCCGCTGCACCAGCTGATTGAGCGGGACGGCGAAGCCGGCGTCGGCGGCGCCGAGGCCCACGGCCACGAGCGTGCCGCCCGGGGCCACGCAGGCCAGCGCCTGCTCCAGCGTCGCCGGCCGGCCGATCGCCTCGATCGCCCACGGCACCCCGGACCCGCCGGTGAGCGCGAGCACGCGCTCCACCACGTCCTCGTTCCGGGCGTCGATCGTGTGCGTGGCGCCCAGCTCGCGCGCCAGGTCGAGCTTCGCCTCGTCGACGTCGACCACGATCACGGGATGCGCCCCGACGAGGGCCGCCCCCATCACGCTCGACAGGCCGACGCCGCCCGCGCCGAGGACCAGGAGGGGGCCGCCGGCCGCCTCCCGCACCTCGTGGAAGACCGCTCCCACGCCGGTGATGACGGCGCAGGCCGAGATGGCCGCGACCTCCGGCGGGACGCCGTCCGGCACGACCACGGTCGCGTTCTCGTTCACGACGACCCGCTCGGCGAAGCACGACACGCCCATCAGGTGGTGTAGCTCGCCGCCGTCCTCCTGGGCCAGCCGCGACGTCCCGTCGGGGAGGCCGCCCGATCGCGCCTGGACGGGCCCGAGCTCGCAGAGCACCGGATTGCCCGCGACGCACGCGGCGCAGCGTCCGCAGCGCGGCCGCCAGAGCAGAGCGACCCGTTCGCCGACGCTGACGCGTCCGGAGCCCTGCGGGCCGACCTGCTCCACGATCCCGGCGCCCTCGTGGCCGAGCACGAGCGGCAGCGGCGCCGTGAGGTCGCCGGTCATGTAGTGGTAGTCGCTGTGGCACACGCCTGCGGCCTCGATGCGCACCAGCAGCTCGCCCGGCCCCGGCTCGGCCAGCTGGACCTCTTCGACTTCGGGCGCCCGGCCGGGAGCACGCAGGACGACGGCTCGCACGCCTCAGGCCTGCCCGGCGGAGGCGGCCGGGACGGACTGCCGGTCCTGCCCGGCGACCAGCTGGTCGCGCAGGCTCTCGCGCACGGCGCACTGCTCGAACGCGAACGAGTCGGCGAGCGCGTCCAGCTCCTCGTCGGTCAGGCCGCGGAGCAGCTCCGCGTACTGGTCGGCCAGCGGCTGCGCGAACAGGAGGTTGTTCAGCACGGTCGCCACGGTGTCGAAGCGACCCCAGGGGTACGGCTTCCAGTCCGGGAACTCGCGCGCCATCAGCTCCTGCACGGCCTCGCTGACCGGACGCACTCCGTCGCCGCCGAGCCGGTCGCTCCCCCACTGGTCGGCGGCAAGCCGGTTCTTCTTGGCGACGAAGGCGTCGAAGCGCCGGCGGTACGGCGACTCGGCGGACACCTCGACCAGGCCCTGCCGGCCGAGGTCCTTGTACATCCAGCTCGTCCAGCTGACGTCGAACTCCCGGTACAGCTCGAGCTGGTCGGCGAGGATCTGCCGGCGCATCGCGTCCGTGCGCTCGTCGCCGGTGTAGATCGGCGCGAACTCGCCGACCATGATCGGCGTCCCGGTGCGCCGGGCGTACTCGGAGCGCTGCAGGAACTTCTCCCGGGCGTAGGCGGCGTCGATGTACGTTCCGTCGGTGTAGCCGGGGTAGTCGCCGCCGCGGCCGAGTCCCGCCGCCACGTAGTCGTGCAGCGAGTAGACGACGTTCGGCCACGGCTCGTCGTCGAACATGTCGAACTCGGTGGAGTAGGTGTTGCCGTCGAGGAAGATCGTGTGGTCGGGGTCGATCGCCCGGACGGCCTCGTACAGCCGGCGGTAGAGCGGCCCGACGACCGCGCGCGACTCGTCGGCCGGCTCGTTCATGAGGTTGTAGCCGGCGACCCAGGTGTTGTCCTTGTAGTGCTCGGCGATGGCCTGCCAGATGTTCTCCACCCGGTCCTGGAAGTGCGGGTGCTGCCACAGGTGCGGCTCGTGGGTCGCGTTGTCCGAGTGCCAGTGGTGGTTCTGGCTGCCCGGGAGGGCGTGCAGGTCGATGATCGAGTAGATCCCGTGCCGTCCGGAGGCCTCGATCGCGCGGTCGAGGTGGTCGAACGCCGTCGGCAGGATGGTGAACGGGTCCGCGTCGGACTCGAAGTGCCGGTAGTTGACCGGGATGCGGATGATCGTCATGCCGAGCGATCCGAGGAAGGCCGCGTCCGCTTCGCCGTAGAAGGCGTTCAGCAGCCGCTCGAAGAAGCGGCCGGCGCGGTCGGCGCCGAGCACGGCGGCGACCCTGTTGCGCATCAGCGTCTCGTTGGCCGCGTAGCCGGTGATGAAGTTCTCCATGTTGAGCCAGCCGCCCACGCACACGCCGGTGAACCGGATCGGGCGGCCCCAGCCGTCGAGGAACCCGGTCCTCTCGGTGCGCACGAATCCCGGCGGACGTCCTTCGCTCATTTCTGCTGACCTCACTGTCTGCTGACCTCACGGTCACGAAAGTTTTCTAAAAATTTACGACTGGTTTCGTCGCCCTCTCAGGCTATGGACGGCGGGGAGGCGTGTCAAGCGCGATCGCCCCTGGGCGGCGCCGTCGACGCCCGCACGACGAGGGTCGTCGCGAGGTCGACCCGCGGCAGGTCGGCAGCCCCCTGGTCCCCCGGCGCTTCGGGGCCGGAGAGCAGCAGACGGACCGCCGCGTCGCCCATCTCAGCGATCGGCTGGCGCACCGTCGTGAGCGCCGGCGAACCCCAGCTCGCCTCCGGCACATCGTCGAAGCCGACCACACTCAGATCCTCCGGCACGCGCAGCCCGGCCGCCGCGGCCGCGTCGTAGACGCCCATCGCCATCAGATCGGAGCAGGCGAACACGGCGGTCGGCCGATCGGGGCCGGCGAGCAGCGGTGCGATGGCCGCCGAGGCGCGACCGCGGTCCCAGTCGCCGTGCACGACCGCGGGAGTCGGCACCCCCTGGACCTCGAGCGCCGAGCGGAAGCCGTCGATCCGTGCCCGGCTGTAGAGGTGGGTCCGATCGCCGCCGAGCACCGCGAAGCGCCGATGGCCGAGCGCGAGCAGGTGCTCGGCGGCGGCGCGGCCGCCGTCCCAGTTGGTCACGCCCACCCGCATGGCCGGCGCGCTCGGCTCGCTCATCGGGGTGACCAGCACGACCGGGATGTGGGCGGCCTCCAGCGCCGCGAAGTGGCTCGGGGCCGGGTCGACCAGCACCACGATCGCCCCCTGCGACGGCCGCCGCAGCAGGCGCGACACCCAATTGCCGTCCTCGCGGGCGACCGTGATGACCACATCGACGTTCGCCGCGGTGGCGGCGTGCTCGACACCGGTGAGGACGCCGTTCGCCCAGGTGCCGTGCACGTGGTTGACGACGAGGTCGATCATCGCGGGGGCCTCGGCGTCGGACGTTCCGGTCTTGGGCGCGCCCGCCTTGGCCGTCCGCGCGTAGCCGACGGTGCGCACGGCCTCCATGACCCGATCGCGCGTCGCCGGCGACACGTCGGTGCCGCCGCGGAGCACCTTCGACACCGTGGGGATGCTCGTTCCGGCCAGCCCCGCGACGTCGGAGAGGGTCGCCCGCTCGCGCCTGACACCCTCGCCACTCATGCCCAAAGCCTAATCAGCCCCCAATGGTTGCGCAAACTTTCGTGACTTTTGCGACTTGTGCCGTGGGAGATTTGCTGAAAACATGGCCAAACCGTCCCATCCGGCGCCGCAGAGTTGCGCAAATCACAGGATGAGACGGGCCACCTCTCCAGGTGTTCGACGAGGAAAGCCGCCGGGAACGACCCGGCCGACGGAGGAGAAGACACATGACGAACGGCCTGCTCTCGGGAACCGTCTCGCGGCGAGGACTGCTCGCCGGCACCGGAGGACTCGCCGTCCTCGCCGCCCTCGCAGCCTGCAGCTCGCCGGGCGGCACGTCGACCCAGACGCTCAAGTTCTGGAACATGCCGTGGGGAGGCACCACCTTCAACCCCCTGGACAAGAAGATCACGCTCGCCTACAAGCCCGCGAGCGGTCTCCCGGCGGCCGGCTACCAGGCGGTCCAGTGGTCCAACTTCACGACGACCTTCGCGTCGGCCCTCGCCTCGAACACCGGCCCGGCGGTCAGCAGCGGCGCCGGCACCCAGGCCTTCCAGTTCGCGGAGAAGAACTACATCGCGTACGCCGACGCCCTGTTCGACTCCTGGAAGAGCAACGGCATGCTCGACGACTTCCTCCCGGGCGTGCTCGACGCGATGAAGACGAGCAAGGGCTACGTCGCCGTGCCGTACAACCTCGACATGCGCGTGCTCTGGTACCGCAAGTCGCTCCTGGAGAAGGCCGGCGTCGAGGCGCCGACCGACTGGCAGGGCTACCTCGACGTCAGTGCGGCGCTCAAGAAGATCGGCGTGTACGGCTTCGGGATCGCGTCCGGGGCGCAGGGCAACGGCTTCCAGGCCCTGACCGGCCTGCTCATCAACAACGGCGGCGGCCTCTTCAACGCCGACCAGAAGCCGGACTGCGTGACCCCGGCCAACATCGAGGCTCTCGAGTTCGTCGTCGAGCTCATCCGCAAGGGCTACATGGACCCGGGCAGCGTCAGCTACTCCACCACCAACGCGTACAGCCAGTGGAAGGCCGACAAATTCGGGATGGGCTTCGAGAGCCCCGGCCTCGCGTCGGTGCTCGGCGGCCAGCTGGTACAGGACATGGTCGTCTCCGACCCGCTCACCGGCGCACAGGGCGGCAAGGGCGCGCTGTACTTCCCGAACAACATCATGATGTACAAGCACACGCCCAGCCAGAAGGGCTCCGAGGACTTCCTGACCTACTACTACAAGAACATGGCTCCGCTCTGGACCCAGAACACCGGCATCGGCCTCCCCGTGCTGAAGTCGATCGTGGCGACGAAGGAGTTCCAGGCCGACCCCAACGCGGTCACCATGATCGAGAAGTGGCAGCCGATCTGCAAGACCTGGGCGGCCCCGGGCGGCGACGCCCTGTTCGCCGACGTCACGCTCGTCGACAGCACCCCGGCGATGACGACCTGGGCGCAGAGCGTCCTGTCGCTGAAGGCCACTCCCAAGGAGTCCCTCCAGACGCTCCAGAAGACGCTGACCTCGCAGCAGAAGTAACCCATGGCCACCCAGACCACACTGGAGTCCGTCCGGCGCGCGCGCCGCGGCGTCGCGGTCGCGGGCCGGGGGCGACCCGGCGCGCGGCCGCCCCGGCGGCTGAGCTCGACGGCGCTCACCCTCATCCTGTTCGCGGCCCCGGCCGTCCTGCTGCTCCTGCTGCTCAACCTGTACCCGGTGCTGTACGCCGGGCAGCAGTCCCTGCGCAACGGCGACCTCGTGGACGCCGGCACGTTCGTCGGCCTGCAGAACTACGCGACCGTGCTGAGCTCCCCGGAGTTCTGGCACGCCGCCTGGTTCACGGTCGTCTTCACCGTCGTCGGCGTCTTCGGCAGCTGGGCCATCGGCCTCGGCCTCGCCCTCCTGCTCCGCACCCGGGTGCCGGCGAACGGCCTGCTCAAGGTGCTGCTGCTGCTGCCCTGGGTCGTGCCGATCGTGGTCTCCTCCACGTCGTGGAACTGGCTGGTCGCCACGCCCCAGAGCCCGCTTCCGCTGCTGGCGAAGGCACTGGGCTTCGGCGACGTGCTCTTCCTCGCCGACCCGTTCCTCGCGCAGGTCACGGTCTGCGTCTTCAAGGTCTGGGTCAGCTTCCCGTTCATGATGATGATGATGTCCTCGGCGCTCGCGTCGGTCGACACCACCGTCTACGAGGCGTCCCGCGTCGACGGCGCGTCGGGCTGGAAGACCTTCCGGTTCATCACGCTGCCGATGATCTCGCGGTCCACCTACATCAGCTGGATCCTGATGACGATCTTCTGCGTGAACGACTTCCCGACGATCTTCCTGCTCACGGGCGGCGGTCCGGTGAACTCCACCCAGACGCTGGTCGTGCTGGCGTACACGACCGTCTTCCAGAACTTCCAGACCGGACCGGGCGTCGCGATCGCCTTCCTGATGACGATCGTGCTCATCGTCGTCAGCGTCACGCTCTACCGGCAGATCCGAAAGGCGGCCATCGAATGACGGCACTGGCCCAGCAGACCGCGCCGGCAGTGGCGCGGCGACCCCGTCCGGAGGGCGACCGCGGCCGGTGGTGGCGGTTCAGCCTCCTCGCCGTCGTCACGGCTGTCGTGCTCGTGCCGCTCGTGGCCGTCATCCTGCTGTCCCTGCAGCCGGGGCTCGGCAGTTCCGCGACCGGCTGGACGTTCGAGAACTTCGTGACCATCGTCACCTCCACCGACCTCGGCCTGTGGGTGACCAACAGCCTCATCGTTACCCTCGCGACCGTGCTGGTCTCCGTCGTCATCGCTGCGCCGGCCGGCTACGTGCTCTCCCGGGGGCGCGGCAGGCTGGTGTCCGGGTTCTCGCTCACCCTCTTCGTGATCCAGTCGCTGCCGGTGGTGACGGCGGTCATCCCGCTGTTCATCCTGTTCGCGAACATCGGGCTGGTGGACACCCTCGGCGGCATCGTGATCCTCTACGTGGGCGGCACGATGTCGGTCGCGATCTGGATGATGGCGGCGTACTTCGACTCCATCCCGATCAGCCTCGAGGAGGCGGCCTGGATGGACGGCTGCTCCGTCTTCGGCAGCTTCACGCGGGTGGTGCTGCGCAACTCCCTCCCCGGCGTGCTCTCGACGGCGATCTTCGCGTTCCTCCTGGCGTGGAACGACTACCTCGTCGCGGTCGTCTTCCTGCGCTCGGACCAGAACTTCACGCTGCCGATCGGGCTGCAGACGTTCTTCCAGCAGAACCAGACCGACTGGGGGCCGGTGATGAGCGTCGCCGTGGTGATGATGATCCCGCCGATCATCGTGTTCGCCGTGCTCAACCGCTACTTCAGTGTCGGGGGGATCGGGGGCTCCCTGGCCGGGCGATGACCAGGGAGCCCCGCCGGCGATCGGCTAGTCCGTCCCGGCTGCCGCCTGGGCGAGCTGATCGGCCGCATCCCGGATGCACGCGGCCAGCCCCGCCCCCTGGCCGTTCTCGGTCCACTGCTCGAACCCTCTCCGGAAGATCGCGATCCCGACGTCCGCGAAGAGCTGAGCCGCTGACCGCTCGGCGCCCCGTTCGCGCAGGGCGGCAGCGAGGGCGGAGGCCGCGGCGGCGGACTTCGCCTGGCCTCGCTCCTGCAGCTCGGGGCTCCCTGCGATGATCTCGCGGCGCTGCGCGGCGTGCTCGGCGACGCGTTCTCCGAGCCTCCCGCCGACGTCGACGAGAGCCTCAAGCATGGCCGCGAAGGGCGCGATGCCGGGTTCCACCGCCTGCAGCGCCTCCGCCAGCGTCTGCGGCAGCCGCTCGGAACCGGCGAAGAGCACGTCGCGCTTGTCCGCGAAGTAGCGCGAGAACGTGCGTCGCGTCAGCCCTGCGCGATCCGCGATCTGCGCGACCGTGACGTTCTCGTAGCCGAATTCGAGGAACAGCTCGATTGCGGCCGCGCGCAGACGTTCCTCGGCCCCCGGCTCCCATCTGCTCATGTGTCGACTCTACCGGGAATGTCCCACTGAGACATCGTTGGTGCTACGCTCATGTCCCACAGGGACATCACGTGGTCGGGAGGCAGCATGAACATGGCAGGACAGCGGGTCATCGTCGTCGGAGGCAGCTCCGGCATGGGGTTCGCGACGGCGCGGGCGGCGGCACTCGAAGGCGCGCACGTCACGATCGCGTCGAGCGATCGGGCCCACATCGACGCGGCACTCCGCGAACTGCCCGACGGGTGCACGGGGGCGGTGCTGGACGTGCGGGACGAGTCCCAGGTCGCAGCGGTCCTCGAACAGCTCGAGGAGCTGGACCACCTCGTCTTCACTGCGGGCGACGACTTCAGTCCCCGCCCGCTCGCCGAGCTCGACCTGGAGGTCGCCCGCGCGGCCCTCGACGTCCGGTTCTGGGGCGCCGTCACCGTCATCAAGCACGCGATCGGCCGCCTGCGACCGACCGGCTCGATCTCGCTGACGACCGGGACCGTCGGACAGCGACCGATGCCGGGCGCGGTGATCGCCGCGGCGGGCGCGGGCGCCGCGGAGGCCCTGGTGCGCGCGCTGGCGGTCGAGCTCGCACCGATCCGGGTCAACGCCGTCCGCGCCGGCGCCGTCAAGACCCCGATGTGGGACCGCGTCCCCAGCCCACAGCGGGACGCCGTCTTCGCCCGCCTCGCCCGAGGGACGCTCGTCGGAGCGATGGGCGAGCCGGAGCAGATCGCCCAGGCGCACCTCTACCTGATGACGAACGGCTATGTCACCGGGACCACCCTCGCCGTCGACGGGGGCTCACTGCTGACGGCGGGCTAGCACGCCGACCCGTCGGCAGGGAGCCCCGCCGGGCCGGTTACGGAACCAGGTAGCCGGCCGCGCGGTAGAGCTCGTACCACTCCGGGCGGGTCAGCGGCAGTTCGGAGCCGAGGGCGGCGGCGGCCACGCGCGACGGCGTCGTGGTGCCGAGCACGACCTGCATCCGCGCCGGGTGCCGGGTGATCCACGCCACGGCGATCGCCTCGGCGGGAACGCCGTACTTCCCGGCCAGCCGGTCCACGACCGCGTTCAGCTCGGGGTAGCGGTCCGAACCGAGGAACGGGCCGTCGAAGAAGCCGGCCTGGAACGGCGACCAGGCCTGCACGGTGATGTCGTGCAGGCGGCAGTAGTCGAGGATGCCGTAGTCGCGGCTGATCGACTGGTCCAGGGCCTGCATGTTGGAGGCCACGCCCTGCGCGATGATCGGCGCGTGCGTGATCGACAGCTGCAGCTGGTTGGCGACGAGCGGCTGGGTCACGTAGCGGCGCAGCAGGTCGATCTGGCCCGGCGTGTGGTTCGAGACGCCGAACGCCCGGACCTTGCCGGAGGACGCCAGCTCGTCGAACGCGCGCGCGACCTCCTCGGGCTCGACCAGCGCGTCGGGACGGTGCAGCAGCAGGATGTCGAGGTAGTCCGTGCCCAGCGCCTCCAGGCTGCCGTTCACCGACTCCAGGATGTGCTCGGCCGAGAAGTCGAAGTACGGTCCGGACGGGACGATGCCCGCCTTCGACTGGATGACGTACTCCTCGCGCTCGGACGCGCTCAGCTTCATCGCCTCGGCGAACCGGCGCTCGCAGCCGTGCACCGGCTTCCCGTAGACGTCCGCGTGGTCGAGGAAGTTGATCCCTGCGTCCCTGGCGGTCCGGACGAGCGTGCGCACCTCCTCGTCGGACTTGTCCTGGATGCGCATCAGGCCGAGCACCACGTTGGGAGCGGTGATCTCGGTGCCGGGCAACGTGAATGTTCTCACGGCGACGACCTTTCTGGAGAACGGTGGAGACACGCCCGGACGGACGCTCCTCCAACGCTACGAAGGACGCATTCGGAAGTCCAACAACTACCGGCTCTGCCAGTGATGAGCACGGTCGATCAAACCCGAAGGCGAAACGTTTCGCCTTCCGGCCGCGCCTCGATTATGCTGGGCGGACGCGGGCCCGCGAATCACCAGCCGTCGAGGCTGCGGGCCCTGGACATCAGGGGAAGACGTGGTTGTGACGACCTACAAGGACATCCAGCGGGCCACCGGGCTGTCGCTCGCGACGATCTCCAAATACTTCAACGGGCGCAACGTGCTGGAGGCCAATCGCGAAGCCATCGAGACCGCCGCGCGCGAGCTCGAGTTCCGGCCGAACCAGTTCGCCCGCACGCTGCGCTCGCGGCGGTCGCGGACGGTCGGGGTGCTGCTGCCCGCGCTCGACAACGACTTCCACCTGACCATCATCGCCGGTGTCGAGGAGGCGCTCCGCCCGCGCGGGATCAGCGTCATCGTGGCGGCGAGCCCCGATCCGCGCGACGAGACCGTCGACCTCCTGATGGGCCGGATGGTCGACGGGATCGTGGCGGTCACCTCGCCGCACGACGTGCCGGCGCTCACCGCCGCCGCCAAGCAGGTGCCGGTCGTGATGGTGGACTGGTTCATCGACGACATCCGGGCCGACGGCGTGTTCCTCGACAACGAGGCGGCGGGCGCCCTCGGCGCCCGGCACCTGCTCGACCACGGCCACCGCAGGATCGGCTTCATCGGCGGCGACCCGGTGATCTCGTCCATGCGCCTGCGGACCAAGGGGTTCGTGGACGCCCTGGCCTCCGACGGCGTCGAGGCCGATCCCGCGCTGCAGCGCCTGGTGCCGTTGACCATCGACGCGGGCTACCGGGCGGCACAGGAGCTGCTCACCCTCCGGCCGCGCCCCACGGCCGTCTTCACGGCCAACTACGAGCTCACCCTGGGCGCGGTGACCGCCATCAACGACTCGGGGCTGCGCATCGGCAAGGACATCTCCGTCGTCGGGTTCGACAGCCGCGAGCTGGCCCAGGCGCTGGTGCCGAAGCTGACCGTCATCGTCCAGCCCCTGCGCGAGATCGCCCAGCACGCCGCGCGCATGATCGCCGACGACATCGAGTCCGAGGACGAGCGCCCGGCGCCGCGGATCGAGTACCTCGAACCGCAGCTGATCCCCGGCGCCTCCGTCCTCCGACTCGACGAGTGAGCGGCGCCCCTCAGCTCAGCGCAGGCCGACCGTGAGGAGCAGGTTGCCGTACAGGCGCTCGTCGCCGGTCGCGATGACCACGCCGACATCGGGCGAGCGCACCCGGTCGTAGAAGGCGAACCGATCGACCTTCTCGAACGGCACGCCGTCGCCGAGCATCCGCGCGTACTCGTCCTGAGCCGGTGCGGACACCCCGGCCGGGGTCTGCATCACGGTCGCCGACTCGACGTTGACGGTGGTGAGCACAGCCTCCAGCACTGACGTCACGTCGAGGAGGCCGGGACGCAGGTTGAGGTGGATCAGCCGCACGCCCGGACCCGTCGCGGTCAGATACGGGTAGTTCCCGTCCGCGATGAGCACTCCGGAGCCGTGGCCGGAGGAGGCCAGCGCCTCCAGCAGGGGCGGGTGGACGAGAGGTCCGGTGATCATGCGTTCGCCTCCACTGCAGAGCGGTCGGCCGCGTAGCCGTCCCAGCCGGGTATCGTGCCGTCGACGTCCCAGAGCTCCAGCCAGCTCGTGGCGCCCGGCCAGAGGAACACCTGCCCCTTGATCAGGCGGTTGTTGCGCTCCGCGGACCGCAGCAGCTCGAGCTCGGCGGGAGTCAGCGGGTCCTCCACGACGGCCCGCAGGTTGGCGGTGTACTGCGACTCCTTGACCGAGAACGGGATCGGCACCTGACCGCGCTGGACCGCCCACTTCAGGCAGACCAGCGCCGGGTGCACGCCGTGCGCCTCGGCGATCGACACGACGACGGGATGCGCCATGTCGGAGACGTCCTCGTCATCGCGGTCGCGTTCGGGTCGCGACGGCGAGCCGAGCGGCGAGTACCCCACCGGCTGGATCCCGTGATCGAGGCAGAACCGGAACAGCTCGGGCTGCTGGAAGCACGGGTGCAGCTCCATCTCGTTGAGCGCCGGAGCGATCCGGGCGTCGCCGAGGATCGCGCTCAGCTTCGGGATGGTGACGTTCGAGGTCCCGAGGTGACGCACCACGCCCTCGTCGACGAGCTCCTCCAACGCGTGCCACAGCGCCATGTACTCCTCGTGGAGGTAGGGGCGGGCGTGAGCGTCGCGCTCGGCCGCGTCCGCGAACGGCGCGTGGTGGTTCGGGAACGGCCAGTGCACGAACACGGCGTCGAGCACGTCGAGACGGAGGTCCCGCAACGACCGGCGGACCGAGGCGACGGCCGCGGCCGGCTCGTGCGCGTCGTTCCAGACCTTCGACATGACGAAGAGCTCGTCGCGGGGCACCCCGCCGGTGATGGCGTCCTCCAGGACGGCGCCCACCTGGGCCTCGTTGCCGTACACCGCGGCGCAGTCGATCAGGCGGTAGCCCGCGCGGATCGCGCCCCCGACCGCGGCGGCGACCTCGTCCGGACCGTAGTGGTCCGACCCGAAGGTTCCCACGCCGATCGCGGGCATCTCGGCCCCGCTCGCGAGGCGACGGGTGGGGACGCTGTCGATCGTGGTCATGTGTGTGTTCTCCGTTTCGATGGGGATGCGGACGGCGTGGCTGCGGGCATCGCTTCAGCCCAGCCGTACCAGTGCTTTGACGACGTCGCCGTGCTCGATCGCCTCGAACGCGGAGGCGATGTCGGGGAGGTCGACGCGGAGCGCGACGAACGACCCGAGACCGAGCGCGCCCGACTCGACGAGCCGCACGACGCCGGGCAGCACCGCGGTCTCGTGCGTCGACGCGACCCGCAGGTCGACGTCGCGCGGGGCGGCCATGAGGTCCAGGGATGCCGCGTCCTCGGCGGCGCTGTAGACGATGAGCCGGCCTCCGGTGCGGAGCCAGCCGAGCCCGGTGCCGACCATGGCCGCCTGCCCGGACGCCTCGAACACGAGGTCCGCGTCGCCGCGACGCGCCAGCTCGGCGGCGGCGTCCTCGGCGAGCAGGGTCTCGGTCGCTCCGGCGAGCGCCGCCGCGTCGAGCCGCGCGGCCCGGCGCCCGACGCCGATGATCCGGGCGGCGCCCAGGAGAGACGCGAACCGCATCAGCGAGAGGCCGGCGACTCCCGTGCCGACGACCACCACGGTCTTGCCGACCAGGTCCTCGCGGCAGATCACGCTGAACGTCTCGCTGAGGCTGATGGCGAGCGCGGCGGACTCCGGATCGGTGCCGGGCTCCAGCCGCACCCAGGGCGCGGCGGCCGCGACGGCGCCGTGGTCCTCGGCCTCCGCACGGAGGTCGCGGACGACCCCGCGCTCGGCGAACCCGCCCCAGTGCATCGCGAGCGGCGCGGACTCCGGAGCGTACGCGGCGGGGCGCGTCACGAGATCGCCGACGGCGAGATTGCGCACGCCGGAGCCGATCGCGGTCACGCGGCCCACCGACTCGTGGCCCAGGATGCTCGGGTACGAGACGCCGCCGCGGAAGGTGCCGGCGCGGAGCATCCGGTCGGTGCTGGAGCACACGCCGCACCAGAGCAGCTCGACCTCGGCGTCGTAGTCGCCGGCCCGGGGATCGGGCACCTCGACGACGGAGCCGCTGCCCGGGCCGTCCATCACGAACGCGCGCATCGCTAGATGTTCAGTCCGTGGAAGAAGTCGATGCGCGTCTCCGCGGCCTCGGGCTCCAGCTCGATCCGCACCACGGCCCCGCCCGGCCCGCTTGTCTCGGAGGCGGGGAGCACGACTTCGAGGTACTCGTCCGTCCTCGTCCATTCGGGCCGGTCGCGGGAGCCCAGCACGCGGACGTCCACGATGGGACGATCGACGAACCGGCTCCCCGAGCCGAAGCTGCGGATCCGCATCCGGCCGTCCTCCGGCCGGACCATGCCGATCGCGTAGACGTAGCGGTGCCCCACCTCGGTCATCGTGGTGAACCGGATGTCCTCCGCGGTGTACACGGCGGAGGCGGCGTCGGTGAACGATCCGGCGGTGGGAGCGGTCGGCCCCTCGCCGAAGACGGTCCACGGGCTCGAGCCGTAGATCGCCTCGCCGTGCCCGGCCAGCCAGTCTCCCATCGTCTCCAGCAGCGTGGCCTCCTCCTCGGGGATCGTGCCGTCGGGGCGCGGGCCGATGTTGAGCAGCAGGTTGCCGTTCTTGGAGACCACGTCGACGAGCTCCTGGATGAGCTCGGAGGCGTCCTTGTAGTCGTGGCCCTCCACCCAGCTCCACGACGTCCGCGACACCGAGGTGTCGTTCTGCCAGACGTCGGCGCGGATGCCGCCCATCGTGCCGCGCTCGACGTCGAGCACCGCCGAACCCGGCGCGAACGACTCCCACTTGTAGTTGATGACGACCTCGCGCCCCCACTCGGCGGCCCGGTTGTAGTAGTACGCGGCGAGCCGGCGGACATAGGGCTCGAACGACGGCTCCTCGATGCCGGTGTCGAAGTACAGGATCTGCGGCCGGTACGAGTCGATGATCTCGACCGTGCGCAGCAGCCAGTCCTCGAGGAACCGCTCGGTCGGGTTCATCTCCTTGCGCAGTGCAGGGCCGTAGAGATCGGCGTAGGCGGGATCGCGCACGTCGGAGTCGAACTCCGCTCCCGCGTTCATGAAGAACCAGTGCTCCGCCCGGTGGGTGGAGGCTCCGGTGACCAACCACGACCGGTCCACAGCCGACAGGAGGTCCCCCATCACGTCGCGCTGCGGACCGATCGCGGTAGCCTTCCAGCGCGAGCGCGCCGTCTCATACATCGCATAGCCGTCGTGGTGCTCGGCGACCGGCACCACGAACTGCGCGCCGGCCCGCTTGAAGAGGGCGACCCACTCGTCCGGGTCGAAGTGCTCCATGCGGAAATGCGGGAGGAAGTCCTTGTAGCCGAAGCGATCGTGCGGCCCGTAGGTCGCCACGTGGTGCTCGAACGCGGGCGTCCCGCGCCGGTACATCGTCCGCGGATACCATTCGTTGCCGAACGCCGGCACCGAGAAGGCGCCCCAGTGCAGGAAGATTCCGAACCGGGCGTCCCGGTACCACTGCGGTGCGCGATACCCGGAGAGCGACTCCCAGGTGGCGTCGTACGGCCCGGCGTCGATGACGGCGTCGATCTGCGCGAGGGCCGCGCGATTGTCCGAGACGTCCACCGGCGCCGGCAGGGTCGAGGGGTCGAGGGGTTCGAGGTTCACAGATCTCCGTCCGTCGCGGCTCAACGGCCGCCGAAGGCGCCCGCGCCGATCGCGGCCACCAGTTGTCTCTGGGCAAAGGCGACGACGATCACCACGGGGAGGATCGTCATCACGCAGGCGGCCATCAGCAGCTGCCACTGCGTTCCGGTCTGGGTGGTGAAGCCGGCGATCCCGATCGGGATCGTCCACTTCTCCGAGCTGTTCAGGATGATCAACGGCCACAGGAAGCTGTTCCAGCTCCCCAGGAAGGCGAAGATCGCCAGCACCGACAGCGCGGGGCGCACGAGCGGGACGATGACGCTGATCAGGATGCGCCAGGTGGACGCTCCGTCGAGCCGGGCGGCCTCCTCCAGCTCCGCGGGGATCTGGAGCATGAACTGGCGGAGCAGGAACGCCCCGAAGGCGCCGAAGAGTCCCGGCAGGATCAGCGCCACCCAGGTGTCCGCGAGCCCCGCCTGGTCGAAGCCGAGGAACAGCGGCACGACCGCCACCTCGCTCGGCAGCGTCAGCGTGATCACGAACAGCAGGAAGACCGCGCTCCGGCCGGGGAACCGCAGTCGCGCGAAGGCGAAGGCGGTGAGCGTCGCGACCACGAGCGTGAGCGCCGTCGAGATGGCGGCGACGACCAGGCTGTTCAGCAGGAGGCGCCCGAAGTCGACCTCGGTCCACGCGTCGACGAAGTTCGACCAGAGCACCTTCGAGCCGATGAAGCTGATCTGGGCGCCGAAGACCTCGTTCGCCGGCTTCAGCGCGGTGAACACGGTCCAGATCAGCGGGAACGAGAACACGAGCGCGAAGAGCCACGCGGCCGTGGTGTTCGCGGCGGACCCGGCGGCCCGCCCGCGGCGGCGCCAGGGCGACGCGGAGGCGCGCAACTGGTGCTCAGTCATAGTGGACCCACTTCCTCTGCCCCCAGAGTTGGAACAGCGTGAAGATCGCGATGATCAGGAACAGCACGGTGGCGATCGCCGACGCGTACCCGAGCTCGTTGTTGGTGAAGGCGGTCTGATAGAGGTACAGCATGATCGTCATGGTGCTGTTGCCCGGGCCGCCGCCGGTGATGACGTAGGCCTGGGCGAACGTCTGCCACGCGCCGATCACGGTCAGCACCGTGGTGAAGAACAGCGCGGGGCTGACCAGCGGCAGCGTGATCGAGAACAGGCGGCGGAACCGCCCGGCCCCGTCGATCCTCGACGCCGCGATGACATCGGGACTGATGGAGTCCAGCCCCGCGCCGAGCACGATCATGTTGTAGCCGAAGGACTGCCAGAGCGAGACCCCGATCACGACGGCCAGCGCCCAGTTGCCGTCGCTCAGCCAGGGGATCGGACCGAGGCCGATGGCCTGGAGGCCTTCGTTGACGGCACCGTCCTTCTGGAACAGCAGGCGGAAGACGGCGGCGTTCGCCACCATCGGCGACAGCGCGGGGATCAGGAAGATCACGCGCAGCCAGTTCCGCCCGGCGATGCGCGTCTTCAGCCAGAGCGCCATCGCCATCGAGATCCCGATGTTCGCCGGGACGTACACCAGCACGAAGATCGCGGTCACCAGGACGCTGTTGAGGAATTGCGGGTCGTGCAGCAGCCGCACGTAGTTCGCCGTACCGGTGAACTGCGTGCCGCCGAGCAGCGTGGAGTTCGAGAACCCCAGGATGAGCGAGGCAAGCTGAGGGATGACGATGAACACCGCCAGCCCGACGAGCCCCGGGAGGACGAACACCCACCCCACCCAGCGGGGGCCTCCGAGGGGCCGGCGACGAGCCCGGCCCCTCGGACGGTCCTGGGGCGCGACGGACCCGCTGGAGACCTCTTTCTCCGCCTGGTCCAGACGCACGAACGTCATTGCCCGAGGCCGGCCTTCACCTGCTGCAGCACCTGGGCCACCGTGCTCTTGCCCGAGAACGCGTCGACCTCGTACTGGGTCAGGAGCGTGTCGAGCTGGGCCTGGTCGGACGGCACCGGCGACGGGGTCGCGTCGAACGTCATCTGCTTGATGACCGCGGCGAAGGTCGGCGAGCCGACGTTGGTCGTCCAGGCGTCCAGCGCGTCCAGCCGAGCCGGGACCGAGGCCTGCGACTTCGTCACGAACTCGAGTCCGCTCTTGCTGGTCATGGCCTCGACGGCCTGGAAGGCCTTCTGCTTGTCGCCGCAGGTCTTCGTGATGCCGAAGCCCGAGCCGCTGATGAAGCCCTTGGACTTGCCGCTCGTGCTCGGGATCACCGCGATGCCGACGTTGTCCTTGCCCAGGGTCTGCTGCTCGTGCTGCAGGTCCCAGAGACCCTCGAGCGACATGGCCGCCTGGCCGGTGCTGAAGGCGTCGATGTCCGGGAACGTGCCGCCGGCGGCCGCCTCGAGGGGCTTCGCCACCTTGTACTTGTTCGCCAGGTCGACGAGCAGCTGGAGGGCGTTCTTGAAGTTCGGGTCATCGAGCTTCGGACCGTTCTTGTCCGCGTAGGGGTGCCCGTCCGCCGCCATCAGGGTGCTGATGGGGGTCGAGCCCTGCCCGATCGCGAAGCCGTAGACGCCGTTCTTCGTCGTGGCCTTGGCCGTCGAGATGAAGTCGTCGACGGTCCAGTTGCTGGTGGGCTCCGCCACACCGGCGTCCTTGAACAGCTTCTTGTTGTAGAAGATCACGTTGGGCCCGGCGTTGAACGGGATGGCGTAGAGCTTGCCGTCGACGCTGAGCTGCTCGAGCATGGCCGAGCTGTACGCCGACAGGTCGAGCTTGTTCTTCTTCGCCAGGTCGTCCAGCGGCTCGAGCCCCTGCACGTACGGGTTCACCCGGCCGTTCTGGAAGGTCACCAGGCACGGGGCGCTGCTGCTCTTCATCACGGTCGGGAGCTTGGTGTAGTAGTCGTTGATGGGCGGACCGGAGAAGCTCACGGCGACCTTCGGGTCGGCGTGCTTTCCGCCGGCGATGTAGTCGCTCCACTGCTGCTTGTCCGGCTTGCCGCCGATCCACGTGTACATCTTGAGCGTGTCGCCGGACAGGCCGGACGACGAGTCGCTGCCTCCCGAACACGCTGCGAGGCCGAGCGCGAGCGTTCCCGCGACCAGAATGGAGGCGCCGACGCGTCCCCGTCCTCTCAGGGTTTTCAATCCTGACTTCATGAACTCCTCCTTGAGTGCCAAAGCGAAACGTTACGACCAAATGGAATGCTAGGAAATACGGTGGTGCGGAGTCAAGCTTTTCCGCAAAAGACTAAACGTTTCGCTCAAACCGCCTCCCGGAGCACGTCGTGCGCGAGGATGACCTCCGCGATCGTCATGGTCTTCAGGGCGTCGCCGAAATGCGACGACGGGAGCCGCCGCGAGCGCACGGAGTCGATGAACTCCGCGCTCTTGGCACGGAAGCCGCCGCGGACGTGCAGCTCCGCCGATCCCGCCACCTCGGCGGCATCCAGCTCCAGGGACCCGTCGGCGTCCCAGACGGTGCCGCCCACTTCGAGGTCGCCTTCCGCCATGACGCCGGGCGCGTGGATCTCCACGCCGAAGGTCCGCCGGCCGCTGGTCCAGCTGGTGAGCATCACGCCGACCGCGCCGGTGTCGAACTCGAGGGTCGCCGCGATGAAGTTGAGGTCGTCGACGACCACCCGGCGCGTCACGTCCGAGACGGCGACGAGCTCGCCGCCGCAGAGATGCCGGAGGGTGTCGATGACGTGCACGCCGTCGTCCATCATCCGGTCGCGCGCGGACACCATCGGGGTCGGATCGTTCTTGTAGAACCGGCACACCGCGTGGACGACGTCGCCGTGCTCGCGGACGCGCTCCAGCATGCGCTCGAGCAGCGGGGACGTGCGCCGCTGGAAGCCGACCTGCGTGACGCAGCCGTTCTCCTCGGCGAGCCGGGCGAGCGTGCGCGCCTGGTGCAGGGTCAGGCCGAGCGGCTTCTCCACGAAGAGGTCGAGCCCGCGCTGGAGGCACGCGCACCAGATCCCGAACATCAGCTCGGGCGGCCCGATGACGTACACGGCGTCGGGGCGCGTCTCGTCGAGCATGGCCGACCAGTCGTCGAACCGGTCGGCGATCCCCCACCGCTCGCCGGTCGCCTGCAGACGCTCGGGCGAGATGTCGCAGATGCCGACGATCTCCACCCCGGGCAGCGAGACCAGCGACGGATAGTGCACGAGGTTCGCCATCTGCCCGGCCCCGATGACGGCGACCCGCACCGTCCGTTCCGCGACGGCGCTCACCGCGACGCTCCGACGGCGCCGTGCGCCGCGGCCTGCAGGCTCCGCGCGTATTCGAGGTCGCGGGTCACCTTGGCGACGAGGTCGCTCTCGTCGGTGTACTCCGCCGTCAGGCAGATCGGCCCGGCGAAGCCGTGCTCCTCGAGGTAGCCGAGAGCGCGGCCCCACTCGGCCATCCCGCTGCGGGCATCGGTGAAGACCGGCTCCCAGACGGGATCGCCGTGCGCGGAGACGGCGTCCTCGACGCGCGCGAAGTACGCGCTCTTGAGGTTGACGATGCCGAGCCACGGCCAGAGCAGCTCCAGCCCGTGCTCGGGCCGCTTGCGCGCGAGGGCGTCGTGCGCGGAGTCCCAGATCGCGGCGACGAACCGCGGGTCCACGTCGCGCAGCAGAGCGAAGAGCTCGGAGGAGTCGGCGATGTAGTCGTCGTAGTGCGGCTGGATCGCGACCCGGACGCCGTGCCGTTCGGCGCGCTGGGCGAGGACGTCGAGGCTCCTGCGGAACTCGGCGCCCGTCGCGGCGTAACCGTCGGGGCCGATCGGCACCATGATCCGGATGAACGGCACGCCCGCCTCGGCGCAGGCCGCGAAGGTGGCCTCGTCGGTGCCGGAGGCGACGCTGGCGATCGTCACGCCCGCCCGCCCGAGCTCGCGCACGGCGGCCGGGAGGGCGGTGGCGACCTCGGCCGGCGCCACCTGGTAGCCGGGGCGCACCGGCAGCTCCACGGCGTCGAACCCCATGGCGGCGACCAGCTCGCCGAGGGCGGCGATCTCGGGCTCGCGCCACGGTTTGGTGAAGACGCTCCAGGTCGTCGGCGGGTGATCGTGCGGCATGGCGAACTCCTCGGTTCGAGACGGCGGGGGGATTTTGTGCAACGATACAGTAGCTTGTGCAACGATACAGTGCATCCATGACAGGGCAACCCGAAGATGAGGTGAGAGCGATCGCGACGATCAAAGACGTGGCCCAGGCCGCCGGAGTATCGCCCTCCACCGTCTCGAACCTGCTCAACGCCCGCGAGCATCTCATGCAGCCGGAGACGCGCCGGCGCGTGCTCGAGGCGATGGAATCGCTCTCCTACCGGCCGAACCGGGTCGCCCGGCAACTGCGCGGCGCGCCCAATCCGACCTTCGGGCTCATCGTCCCCTCCGTCGCCAACCCGTTCTGGGGCTCGTGGGCCGCACACCTGGAGACGGCGTTCCACGCGCGCGGCCGGCAGGTCTACCTGTGCAACAGCGAGCGCGAACCGGAGCGCGAACGCTCCTACGTCGAACAGCTCTGGGCCGACGGCGTCGAGCACATCGTCCTCTCCACCTCGCTGCCCTCGCTCGATCATCTGCGGCCCGCGATGGACGCCGGTGTGCAGATCGTCGCGTTCGACCGTGAGCACCAGGAGTCGGACCCGCCCGGGCTGCTGAACGTCAGCGTCGACAACGAGGCCGGAGCGTGGCTGGCCACGCAGCACCTGGTCGAGCGCGGGCACCGCCGCATCGCCTTCGTCTCCGGTGCGATCCGCACGGTCAGCCGCCGGCGGCGCCTGGCCGGCTACCGGAGGGCCCTCGCCGAGAACGGCATCCCGCTCGACGACGCCCTCGTCCCGCTCTCCCCCGACTTCGGGGACGCGGACAGCGATCCCCTCGCCCGCGCGGCGGTGCACGCGCTGCTCGCGCTCGACGACCCGCCCACCGCTCTGGTGGCCGTCAACGACATGTTCGCGCTGAGCCTGTCCGCCGCGATCCGGGAGGCCGGCCGCGACAGCGACGACGTCGCGGTGGTCGGCTTCGACGACATCCCGATCGGCGCCCTCGTCTCGCCCGCCCTGACGACGGTCCGGCAGCCGCTGGGCGAGATGGCCGAGGCGGTCGTCGCGCTGACGACCGGCGACGCCGGCGCCGAGGCGCGCCGCTCACTCGTCTTCCCGCCCACGCTCGTGGTGCGGGCATCGACCGCAAGGAGGCTCGGATGAGCGCAACCGGCAGCAACGTTCTCATCGCGGGAGCGGCCGGCGGTGTCGGCCGCGCCCTGGCCGTGCGCGCGGCGGAGCAGGGGATGACGGTCCTGCTGCTCGGCCGCGACCGCGCCGGCCTCGACGCCGTGCGGGCGGACGTGCTCGACGCCGGCGGGACGGCGCACGTCGCGGTCGCCGACGCGACGTCGGCGGAGCAGCTCGACAGCGCCGTCTCCGCACTGCGGAACGCGGCCGGCGGCATCGACGTGGTCGTCAACGCCGTGGGGATCAACCTCAAGGCGCGCCGGCTCGACGAGCTCGACGAAGCCGGCTGGCGGTCGGTCCTGGACAGCAACCTGACCTCCGCGTTCCTGCTCACCCGTGCGGTGCTGCCCGCCTTCCGCTCCGAGGGCGGCGGCCTGATCGTCCACATCTCGTCCGTCGCCGCGTCCGTCGCCGACGGCTCCGGCGCGGCCTACCAGGCGAGCAAGGCGGGTCTCGCCGCGCTCGCCCGGGCGACCACGGTCGAGGCCGGCGGCGACGGCGTGCGCGTCACGACCATC
This sequence comes from Leifsonia sp. Soil_N53, assembly GCF_057655165.1. NCBI lineage: Bacteria > Bacillati > Actinomycetota > Actinomycetes > Micrococcales > Microbacteriaceae > Leifsonia > Leifsonia sp. Soil_N53. Next base: position 19,648 of record NZ_JBDGMM010000044.1, on the reverse strand, counting down.
TCGCCCGGCCTCATCGACACCGCCTTCGTGCGGCACCGCCCGACGGCGCCGTCGCCCGAGGAGCTGGCCGGCGCGCTGCGGCCGGAGGACATCGCCGACATCTGCCTCGCCGTCATCCGGCTGCCCGCGCGGGCGACCGTCAGCGAGGTCGTCATGCGGCCCTCGGCCGGCTGAGACCCTGCCATCGCTTCCTGAGTTGTGTACGCCGCCGACCGGCGTGTCGCGTGCACAAGTCCGGAAGAGATTGCACCGAAACCCACAACCGAGATGGAGATACTTGTGAACGACACCCCCCGAAGCGTCCTGATCACCGGAGGCGCGACCGGCATCGGCCTCGGCATCGCCGAGGCGTTCCTCCGTGCCGGCGACCGCGTCGCGATCACCACGCACGCGTCGCCCGTGCCGGAGCAGCTGGCCGGCCAGGTGATCGCGGAGCGGATGGACGTGACCGACAGCGCGGAGGTGACCGCGACCGTGGACAGGCTCGGCGAGGCCCTCGGCGGCCGGATCGACGTGCTGGTCAACAACGCCGGCGGCCTCGTGGCCCGCCAGGCGCTCGAGACGGCGGAGGACGCGCACTGGCACCGGGTCATCGAGCTGAACCTGTCGAGCGTCTTCTACGTGGTGCGGGCCGCCCTGCCGCGGATGGCCGCGGGCGGCCGCATCGTGAACATCTCCTCGCTGGCCGGCCACAACGGCGGCGGCACGGGCTCCGGAGCGTACGCGGCGGCCAAGGCGGGCGTCGAGGGCCTCACCAGGGCCCTCGCCAAGGAGCTCGGTCCGCGCGGGATCGCGGTGTCCGCCGTCGCCCCCGGGCTCATCCTGGACACCCCGTTCCACGAGCGATTCACCCCGGAGGCCGACCAGCAGGCGACCATCGCCGCCACCCCGCTCCGGCGCGCGGGCGTTCCCGCCGACGTCGCCGCCACGACGCTGTACCTCGCCTCGGAGCCCGGCGGCTTCGCGTCCGGGACCACCGTCGCAGTCAACGGCGCTGCGGCGTTCCACTGAGCGCGTAGGTCGACGAGTTCGCGCTCGAATCGCGTAAAATTTCCCGTCGCTGACCGGTCAAATTGCGCGAAACCGAGCTACAGTGTGTGCATGTCGTCAGAAACGGTCACCACCGACAAGGGCCGAACCACCCTGTCCACCATCGCGGACGAGGCGCACGTGTCGATCTCGACCGTCTCCAAGGTGCTGAACGGCAAGGGCGGCGTCTCGGAGTCCGTGCGCGCGCGGATCGAGGAGCTGCTCCACGACTACGGCTACAACCAGCGGACGGCGAAGCAGACCATCCGGCCCCTGATCGAGCTGGTGTTCTACGAGATGGAGTCGCCGGGCGTCTACGAGGTGATCAAGGGCGCCGAGCACGTCGCGCGCGCCAACGGGCTCGGCCTCATCGTGACGCAGAGCGGCAACCGGCTGCATCCGGCCGACGACTGGATCGACGACGTGGTGCGCCGCAAGCCGCTCGGCGTCGTGCTGAACTGCTCGGATCTCAGCGCATCGCAGAAACGCCAGCTCCGCACGAGGAACATCCCGTTCGTCATCCTCGACCCCTCCGGCAGTCCGGCCCCGGACGTCCCGTCCATCGGGTCGGCGAACTGGACGGGCGGCCTCCTGGCCACCCGGCATCTGATCGAGCTGGGCCACCGCGACATCGGCATCATCACGGGGCCGGCGGACATGCTGTGCTCCCAGGCGCGCCTCTCGGGATACCGCTCCGCTCTCGACGCGGCCGGCATCCCCTTCCGCCCGGAGCTGCTCGTGCCGGGAGAGTTCCTGCAGAGCGACGGGATCAGCGGCGGGAACCGGCTGCTCTCCCTCCCGAACCCGCCGACGGCCATCTTCGCCGGCAGCGACCTCCAGGCGCTCGGCGTGTACGAGGCGGCCAGGGCGAAAGGGCTGTCGATCCCGAACGACCTCTCGGTCGTCGGCTACGACGACCTCCCGCTCGCCCAGTGGGCTGGACCGCCGATGACGACGATCCGCCAGCCCATCGTCGAGATGGCGGAGCAGGCCACGAATCTGGTGCTGCGCCTCAGCTCGGGCGACGCCCCGGAGAAGGTGCGCGTCGAGCTCGCCACCGACCTCGTGGTCCGGGCGAGCACCAAGCCGCTCGTTCACTGACCTCCACTGCACCGGCCCCGAACTCTGCACCGGCCCCGCGATTCGCGGGGCCGGTTTTCGTTTGCCATCGGGAGTTACGAAATTTTCCTATTTGGTTGGGATAGTTGACATAGGTTTTATCGCGAGAGTACCGTCGCAGTCAGTTGCAGATGTGCGGCACCCGCCGATGGTCGAGGAAGACCTTCTTTCGGACTCTCTCTCCTCGCCGCCGGCTGCGGTCGTCACCTCCAGATGCACCCCGAGGTCCCTGCAAATCCCGGAGCGCCGCTTCCCCCGATGGGGCGAAGCCGTCGCAGGGGGGTCCCGGTCACAACGCTGTGCCCGTCCACTCACGAGGAGTAGAAATGTTCCGCAGTTCATCAGCGAAGCGTTTGCTTCGCACCGGCGTCATCGCCGCGGCAACCGGCCTGGCGGCGCTGTCGCTGGCCGCCTGCAGCGGGTCCGAGGCCCCGTCCGCCGGTTCGGCCACGTCCGGCAACGTCACCTGGTGGGGCTGGACCCCCCAGCCCAACAACGCAACCGCGTACATCGCCGAGTTCAACAAGAAGTACCCGAAGATCCACGTCACCTACAAGCAGGTGACGATCGACGGCTGGAACGCCGCCCTCCGGCCCGCGCTCGCGTCGTCCAACGGACCCGACATCTTCAACATCTCCCCCGGGCAGTACATGAGCGCCTTCGCCGGGTCCGCGATCGACCTGAAGCCCGCGGTCGAGAAGGCCCTGGGCAGCGACTGGAAGTCGAAGCTGGCGCCCAACGACGTGGCCGGCCTCACCACGAAGGCGGGCAAGCTCGCCGCCGTCTCGGTCGGCTCCACCTCCGCCGGATCGCTGTGGATCAACGCCGACATGTTCAAGAAGTACGGCCTGAAGCCGCCGACCACCCTCGCCGAGTGGAAGGACGTGTGCTCGACCTTCAAGCAGCACAACGTCGGCTGCTTCGTCCAGGGCGTCGGCCAGGTCGCGTTCGACCAGGACACCCTCCAGGCCATCACCGACAGCGTCTCGCCGGGAGTCTGGACCAAGGCCACCAAGGGTGAGGCCAAGTGGACCGACCCGGCCATCGTGAAGGCCCTCGGCATCTGGAAGTCGATGTTCGACGACGGCATCTTCGAGGAAGGCGCCCTCGGCGTCCAGCAGTACCCGGACGCGAGCAACGACTTCATGGCGCAGAAGTACGCCATGGTCATGATGGGCACCTGGTACATGCAGTACGCCACCCAGGACGGCATGTCCGCGGCGATCTCCGCGGCCGGCGTCGGAAACCCGGTCAACTTCCCGATCCTCCCCGTCGACTTCCCCGACGTGGCAGGCAAGGGCAACCCGCCGACCCTCTTCGGCGACTCCGACTACGGCCTCGCGGTGAACGCGAAGTCCAAGCACACCGCGGCGGCGACCACCTTCGCGGTCTGGCTCGGAACCTCCCAGGCTGGCCAGCAGGCCATCGCAAACGGCTTGAACGACATCCCCTCGCTGATCGGGGTCAACCCGGAGTGGGACGCCATCAAGCTCGTCGACTCCGCCACCCAGAAGCCGGCCCTGATCGACCTGGCCAAGAAGGCGACCTCGTCGTCCGAGCCCCGGCTCGAGACGGTGAGCGCCAACCTGCAGACGGCGATCGGCGTCGCGGCCACCACGGTCGCGGCAGGCAAGGCGACTCCTGAGCAAGCGGCTCAGACGCTGCAGCAGACCGCCGCCTCCCTCCCCCACAACTAGAGACCCGAACGTCGCCGACGATCCAGGACGCGACCAGGACAAGGACACTCGAAGTGGCTCTCACCAACCTCCAGACAGCCCCCCGCACGCGAGGAAATCCCCCGCTCCCTCGCGGCGGGGGGCGCCCCCGCCGTCCGCAGCACATGCGGCCGTCGGGACTGCCGTGGATCCTGCCGGCGCTCGCGCTCGTGATCGGCGTGCTCTACTACTCGATCGGCTACACCGGCTACATCTCCACCCTCACGTGGAACGGCACCGACATCGAGAAGCTGAACGTCGGTCTCAGCAACTACGTGACGGCGCTGAACGACCCGGTGTTCTGGAAGGCTCTGGCGAACACGGCCGTCTACTTCATCGCGACCTTCGTGGTGCAGACGGCCCTCGGGGTGTTCTTCGCGCTGATCCTGCACTCCCGGGTGCGGCTCGGGACGCTGTACAAGATCATCCTGTTCGTCCCCGTGGTGCTGGCGCCGGCGGTGATGGCGCCGGTGTTCCGGCAGATCTTCGCGGCGGACGGCCAGCTGAACTGGGTGCTGGACCACATCGGCCTCTCGGCGCTCGCGCAGCCCTGGCTCGCGCAGTCCGAGACCGCCCTCCCGGTCATCATGGTGATCACGGTCTGGGAGTGGACGGGGCTGACGTTCATCCTCTACTACGCGGCCATGGGCCAGATCGAACCGGAGATGGTCGAGGCCGCGCGCCTCGACGGCGCGGGCAACGTGCGCGTCGTCTGGGACATCGTCTGGCCGAGCCTGCGCGGCACGACGACCGCGCTGCTCATGCTCAGCGCGATCAGCGCGCTGAAGACCTTCGACATCCCCTACCTGGTGACCGGCGGCGGCCCCAACTACGCCACCGAGTTCCTGGGCACGCTGATCTACCGCCAGTCGATCCCGCAGAGCAACGTCGGCTACGGCGCCGCCCTGTCGATCCTCCTGCTCATTCTCGCCCTCGGGCTCGCCATCGTCCTGCAGGTCGCCGGACGGGAGAGGAAGCGCTGATGTTCATCGAGACACGCAGGCGCCGCTCGCGCGTCGTCCTGCAGGTGCTGCTCACGATCGCCGTGCTGCCCTACCTGTTCCCGCTGGTCGCGATGGTGCAGGGGTCGCTGAGCGGCGAGGGCTGGACCAACTACGCCAAGGTGCTCGCCGTCCCCGGCTTCATCCTGTTCTTCCGCAACAGCGCGATCATCGCCTTCGTCACGATCGTCCTCGTCCTCGGGGTGACCATGCTGGCGGCGTTCGGCTTCTCCAAGCTGCACCTCCGCGGGCGGGAGATCTACTTCTGGGCGCTGCTGGCCTGCCTCACCCTCCCGGAGGTCGTGCTGCTGACACCGCTGTTCGTCACGGCGAGCACCCTCGGGCTCTACAACACCTACTGGGCGGTGATCATCCCGCTGGCCGCCCTGCAGGTGCCGTTCGCGGTGCTGCTGGCGCGGAACTTCGTCAACGGCATCCCGGACGAGCTGTTCGAGGCCTCCCGGGTCGACGGCGCGAACGTCTATCAGGCGTTCTGGCACGTGATCCTCCCGCTCACCCGCCCGATCCTGGCCTCGATCGTCATCATCACGCTCATCGCGGCGTGGAACGACTACCTCTTCCCCCTCGTCTTCCTGCAGGACACCAGCACCCAGACGGTCACGCTGATCCCGCAGTTCTTCGTCGGTCAGTTCACCAACGATCAGACGAAGGTGCTCGCCTCCGCCGTCATCACGGCGATCCCGGAGGTGGCCGCCTACCTGTGCCTGCAACGGCTCTTCGAGCGCGGCCTGGCCGCCGGAGCGCTCAAGTAGCACCCATCCATCCGCCCGTCCCCAACCGACCATCCATCCACCGCCACACCACCCTTCCTTAGGAGAACCATGCCTCTCATCAGAGTCGACCTCGACCGCGCGCTGTTCGACAGCAAGCACCTCGAGCTCAGCCGCGAGATCCACCAGGCGCAGATCGACGCGCTCGACATCCCGGCCGACGACAAGTTCCAGACCTTCCACCCGCACGACGCGGACGAGATCAAATTCGACCCGACCTACGGCGGCGTCGACCGCAGGAGCCTCGTGATCATCCAGATCCTGATGGTCCGCCGCTACACGGTCGAGATCAAGCGCGCCCTGTACCGCGCGCTGATCACCCGGCTCGAGGCGATCGGGGTGCGCCGTGAGGACGTGCAGATCGGCATCGTCGAGAACTACTACGAGGACTGGTTCGCCGGCACGCTCGCCGACTGACCCTCCCCCATTCCGCCGGCCCGCCGGCGACGACCAGAAGGCAACTCCCATGACATTCCCCTCTCCCGTGTCCGTCCTGTTCGTCGGGGGCACCGGCACCATCAGCGCCTCCAGCGTGCGGCGGGCCGTCGCCGACGGCATGACGGTGACCGTCCTCAACCGCGGCAGCAGCGGCAGTGCGCTCCCCGCAGAGGTGACCCGCCTCACCGCCGACATCCACGACCCGGCGTCGGTGGAGGCGGCGCTGGGCGGCCGCACGTTCGACGCGGTCGTCAACTTCCTCTGCTTCACGGCCGAGGACGCGCAGACCGCGATCGACCTGTTCCTGGACCGGACGAAGCAGTACGTGCACATCAGCACCGCGTCGCTCTACGGCAAGCCCGTCCTCCAGGTGCCGATCACCGAGTCCACCCCCGTGCACAACCGGTTCGTCGCCTACTCGCGCGCCAAGATCGAGGCCGAGAAGGTCTTCCAGCGGGCGCACGAGGAACTCGGCTTCCCCGTGACGATCGTGCGTCCGTCGCACACCTACGACGACACCAACCCGCCGCTCCCCGGCGGCTGGAACGTCGTCGACCGGATCGCCCGCGGCGCCGCCATCCCCGTCCACGGCGACGGCACGTCGTTGTGGACGCTGACCCACGCCGACGACTTCGCCGTCGGCCTGATCGGGCTGTTCGCCAACCCGCGCGCGATCGGCGAGGTGTTCCACATCACCAGCGACGACGTGTACACCTGGGACCAGATCTACACGATCGTGGCGGACGCCCTCGGCACGACCCCGAACCTCGTCCACGTCCCCTCGGAGATGTTCACGCTGGCCGCGCCGGACTGGGGCTGGTCGGAGCTGTTCCTCGGCGACCTCGGCCACAGCGCGATCTTCGACAACTCCAAGATCCGCCGGTTCGTCCCCGGCTTCGCGCCTCGGCTGACCTTCCACCGCTCGGTGCTGCGGATGCTGGCGTGGCACGAAGCGCACCCCGAGGCCACCGCGCCCGACGCCGAGACCGAGGAGATCCTCGACCGGATGGTCGAGGGCTACGAGCGCTCGCGGGACGTCTTCGCCGCCCTCGCACCCGCGCCCGCCCGGCTGAGCGCGTGAAGCGGAACAGGAGAACACCATGACCGCAGCCACGATGCGCGCCAGCGTCCTGCACTCCGCGCACGACGTCCGCCTGGAGACCATCGCGACCCCGGAGCTCGCCGACGACCAGGTCCTCATCCGGATCGCCGCCGTCGGCGTGTGCGGCTCCGACGTGCACTACTTCCACGAGGGGCGGATCGGCGACTTCGTCGTCGAGGCCCCGATGGTCCTCGGCCACGAGGCGAGCGGGACCATCGTCGACGTCGGGGCCGCCGTGCCCCGCGACCGGATCGGCGAACGGGTCGCGATCGAGCCGCAGCGCGCGTGCCGGGTCTGCGACCAGTGCAAGCACGGCCGGTACAACCTCTGCCCGTACATCGAGTTCTACGCCACCCCGCCGATCGACGGCGCGTTCGCCGAGTACGCGGTCATCCAGGCCGACTACGCCTTCGCGATCCCGGACTCGCTGAGCTTCGAGGCCGCGGCGCTCTGCGAGCCGCTCTCGGTCGGGATCTGGGCGAACCAGAAGGCCGGGACCGGTCCCGGCTCGCGCATCCTGATCGCCGGCGCCGGCCCGATCGGCATCGTGGCGGCCCAGGTCGCCCGGGCGTTCGGCGCCGCGGAGGTGATCGTGAGCGACCCGGTCCAGGAGCGTCTCGACGTCGTGCTCGGCTTCGGCGCCACCCGGGTGGTCAACCCGGTGACCGAGGACGTGGCCGGGCTCGAGCTGGAGGTCGACGCCTTCATCGACGCCTCCGGCGCCGGTCCTGCGGTGACCGCCGGCATCCTCAGCGTGCGGCCGGCGGGCCGGGTGGTGCTGGTCGGCATGGGCCGGCCCGAGCTGACGCTGCCGGTCTCCCGGATCCAGAACCGCGAGCTCGTGGTGACCGGCGTGTTCCGCTACGCGAACACCTGGCCGCTCGCCATCGAGCTCGCCGCCTCCGGCCAGGTCGACCTGGACTCGCTCGTCACCGGTCGGTTCGGCCTCCAGGACGTCGAGGCCGCCCTCGAGTCGGCCACGCAGCCGGCCACGCTCAAGAACGTAGTGGTGCCGGACCACGCAGCGTAGCGAGAGCGGGCCCGCTGCACAGCGGGCCCGCTCTCAGCGCTCGTCCTGCCTCACACCACGGCGATCGGCCCGACCATGGAGCCGGTGCCTCCGCGCAGCCGCACCGGCGCGATGATCGCGAGGAACGTCGTCACGCCGTCGCGGGCGATCTCCTCCAGCCGGGCGTTCTCGAGCAGGTGGACGCCGTTGCGCGTGATCGTCTCCTGGTGCACCGGGAAGGACGGCCCGTCGGCGGGAGGCTCGCGCAGGACCCGCTCGACCGCCCAGTTGTCCGCGCCGATCACGGTGACCCTGCGGTCGGTCAGCCAGCGGGCGGCGGACTCGTCGATCCCGGGCTCCGTAGCGGCGTAGCGGTCGCCGTCCGCATTCCAGAGCGTGCCCCAGCCGGTGTGGACGAGGACGATGTCGCCCGCCTCGACCTCCACCCCGGCGCGCTCGGCGGCGGCCGCGAGGTCGTCGGCGGTCACGGCCTCCTCGTCGCCAAGCATCGGGACGCCGCGCAGCGCCGCGATGTCGAGCAGCACTCCGCGGGAGACCAGCGGCGGGGTGTTCTCGATGCCGAGGTCGGTGAGGCCGTCCGCGGCGATGATGTCGGTCCAGCGCCGCCCGCCGTAGGCGAACTCCGCGAGGCCGATGTGACCCAGGCCGTCCAGGTGCGTGCCGCTGTGCAGCGCGCCGCTCACCGACTCCTCGACGAACGTCTGCACGTTCGAGCCGAACGCTCGCTCGGGCGAGACGCGGTCGGTCAGCAGCGCCTGCTTCCAGTAGCGCCACATCTGGCCGGGCGAGTCGGCGTCGAGCACCTGCCCGAGCGCGTAGCGCTGTCCGGTGCGGACCAGCGCCGCAGCGGCGCGCACCTTCTCCGGCGTGATCTCGTTGGCGGCGCCGATGACGTCGTCGTCGCCGTAGCGGCGCGGGACGACCTCGAGCGGGGCACGATCGGACACGGGAGACCTCCTCGGTTCAGGCGACGGCGTCGCCGGTGGTGACGAAACACGCGCGCAGGATGGCGTCCTCGCTGAGCCGGTCGGCGGCCAGCTCGGCGACGACCCGGCCGCGGTTGAGCACGACGACGCGGTCGCAGATGCCGGCCAGGTCCTCGTACTCGGAGGACGCGACCAGCACGGCCATGCCCTCGTCGGCCGCGGCCCGGATGATGCCGAAGATCTGCGCTCGGGAGCCGATGTCGACGCCGAGCGTCGGCTCGTGCAGCAGGAGCAGGGAGAGCGACGACTGCAGCCACTTGGCCAGCAGCACCTTCTGCTGGTTGCCGCCGCTCAGCTGGCCGAGGTCGAGGTCGATCCGCGCGGGACGGACGTCGAAGTCGGCCACCAGGCGGCGCGCGTTCGCGCGCTCGTGCCGTGCCCGCAGGGCCCCGCCGCGGAAGAACCGCGGCAGCACGGGCAGGGAGATGTTCTCGGTGATCGAGGCGGAGAGCGAGCCGGAGGCGCGCGGGCGGTCGGCGGGGACCAGCGCGACGCCGCGGCGCCTGGCGTGCGCCGGCGTGAGCTTCGGCAGCGGCTCGCCGTGGATGCGCACCTCGCCGCCGCCGCTGGGGAGCGCGCCGTAGGCGAGGTAGGGCAGCTCGTCCTGGCCCATGCCGACCAGCCCCGTCACGCCGACGATCTCGCCGGCCCGGACCCGGAGGCCGACGTCGTCGACCAGGCGCCCGCGCATCCCGCGCAGTTCCAGCACCACCGGTCGCTGCTCGTCGTCGTCCTCGGGCCGTTCCGGGTAGATCTCGTCGAGGTCGCGGCCGAGCATCAGCCGGACTAGCTGGTCCTCGTCGGCGTCGGCGCGTTCGAGCGTGGTCACGAGCCGGCCGTCCCTGAGCACCGAGATGCGGTCGGAGATGGCGAGCACCTCGTCCAGCCGGTGCGAGACGAACAGAACCCCGGACCCGGCGGAGGTGACCCGGGCGATCGCGTCGAACAGCCGCTGCGCCGCGCCGGGCGGCAGGCTCGCCGTCGGCTCGTCGAGCACCAGCACGCCCGGGCGGGCGGAGAGCGCGTCGACGGCCGCGGCGAAGCCGATGAGGGCGCGGTCCGCCGTCGGCAGGTCGCCGGCGAGGTCGTCCGGGTCGGCGGCGACGCCCATCGAGTCGAGCAGGGCCCGGACCCGGCGGCGCTCGGCCGCCGGGGAGACCTTACCGAGCAGAGGCTGGCGGTAGCGGCCGACGCGGATGTTCTCCAGCACCGTCATCGCCGGCGCTACAGGTGCGTCCTGGTGCAGGAACGCCAGACCGGCGTCGGCCAGTGCGCCCTGCGACGCCGGGAGGGAGAGTTCGGCGCCGCGCAGGGTGATCGTCCCCTCGTCCGGCTGGTGGTAGCCGGCGAGCGACTTGATCAGGGTGGACTTCCCCGAGCCGTTCTGCCCGATGAGGGCGTGCACCTCGCCGGCCCGGATTCGAACATCCAGGCCGACGAGGGCGTTCACAGGCCCGAAGCGCTTGGTCAGACCGCGCACCTCGAGCAGGTCGGCGCCGGCGTCACCGGCGGAGGTCATCCGAGTCCCCAGACCTTCTTGTAGCCGGCCACGTAGTCGTCGCCGAAGAGGGCGCTGGTGTCGCTGGTGTCGACGCCCTGCAGGTTCTCCTTCGTGAACATCCGCAGCGGGATGTTCGGCTTGACGGGCTCCTGCTTGAGCATCGCGCGGGCCAGCATGTCGACCCCGGCCCAGCCCGACTGGATGTCCGGCTCGCCGACGTCGGCGACCTGCACGTCGCCCTTGGCCACCAGGTCGAGGTTGTTCGACACGGCGTCGGAGCCGACCACCTTGGTCTTGCCCGCGGCGCCTGCCGCCTTCACGCCGGCGACCACGTAGAGCCCCTGCGCGTCGTAGGTCGGCAGGATCCAGGCGGTCTTCGGGTCGCGCCGCAGCGCGTTCTGCGTTGTGGACTGCAGCGTGGTCCCGAGGTTGGCGACCTGCGTGTCCTGCACGGTGACCGTGCACTTCGGGCACAGCTTGGCGAACTCGTCCTTCATGCCCTGCACGCGGGTGACCTCGCCGGGGAACTCGTTGTCGCCGAGGATCAGGATGTGGTCGTCCGGCTTGCCGTTCGCGATGGCGTAGTCGGCCTGCAGCCGGCCCGAGTCGTAGAACGAGATGCTGACGTGCGAGAAGGTGCCGTCGATCAGCGGGTCCTTGTCCTGGTCGGCGGTGAGCACGTCGACCAGCGGGATGCCCGCCGCCTTCGCAGCCGCGACCGCCGGCTTGAACTGGGAGGGCGAGGCGCCGACGGTGATGATGCCGTCCACCTTCTGCGCCACGGCCTGGTTGACCACGCGCGACCACTCGGTGACGCTGCCCTTGCCGTCGACCGTGGTGGTCGTCCAGCCGGCGACGCCCGCGGCCTCCGCCGCGCCCTTGGCGATGTTCGCCACGAAGGGGACGGCGTTGGTGGAGGTGAGGATGGTGACGTTCTTGCCGGCGAGGCTCTTCATGTCGATGCCGGAGTTGGCCGTGAAGGTCGGCTTCTCGGTGGCGGCGTCGACACGCTGCTGCGCTTCCTTCTGGTTGGCCGACCGGTCGGCCGATCCGGATGAGGTCGATTCGGCGTCGGCGCCGATGTGCGAGCATCCGGCGAGTGTTCCCACTGCGATCGCGGCGGCCGCTGCGATGAGGCCGGCCCGATGGACAGGCCGGGTGTGGTGCGTCCAGTTCATTGCGGGTTTCCTATCTGTGTGCCGGGCGGCTGGGGGTCCGCCCGGTGGGGGGTTGAGGGGTCAGGTGCGTTTGCGCTGGGAGACGAGGCGGGCGAAGGTCACGGCGACCACCAGAGCGGCGCCGTTGAAGACCTGCTCGACCCAGCCGGCAGCGCCCAGCAGCTGCAGGCCGGTGACGCCGACGACCAGGAGGGCCGCGGCGATGACGGTGCCCCAGGCGTTGAAGCGCCCGGGTTTGACGACGGTGGTCCCGAGGAATGCGCCGGCGTACGCGGGCAGCAGGTAGGCCGCACTCGCGGACGGATCGGCGGAGCCGAGGAGGCCGACGGCGAGGATGCCGCAGCCGGCCGCCAGGAACCCGGCGACGACGAAGGCGCCGAAGCGCAGCCGCGCCACGGGCAGGCCCGCCAGCCGGGCGACCTCGGGACCGAGGCCGATGAAGGTCAGGTACCGGCCGAGCGGGGTGAACTCGTAGAGGTACCAGATGGCGAACACCAGCAGCACGGCGATCCAGAACGGGATCGCCAGGCCGCCGAACGTGGTGGTGATGGCGTTGCTGAGCGCCGGGTCGATCCCCGAGAGGATCTGTCCGTTCGAGACCCAGATCGTGAGTCCGGTGAGCACGGTGCCGGTGCCGAGGGTGACGATGAAGGCGTTCACTCCCAGCCGGACGATGAAGAAGCCGTTGACCGCGCCGGCGATCGCGCCGACGATCAGCACGATCACCACGCTCAGGCCGAGCGGCAGGTGCGCCTCTCCGTTGAGGAAGCCGAGCAGGATCGCGCCGAAGCCGAGGTTGGCTGCGATCGACAGGTCGAACTCGCCCACGGAGAGCGGGAAGATCAAGGCGAGCGACAGGATGAGCAGCACCGCCTGCGAGTTCGCGAGGGAGGTGAAGTTGCCCGCGGTGAAGAAGGTGTCGGGGCGGAGGACGGAGAACACCGCGATCATCGCGATCAGGACGAGCAGCACGGCGTAGCGGCCGAGCAGCTGCGATCCGCCGTGGCGTCGCTCCGTCGTGCGCTCCGGTGCGCGTTCTGCGGTCTGGCTCATGCGTCCACTCCTTGCAGTCCCGCGGCGAGCTCGAGCAGCGCCCTGGCACGGTGGGCCACGGGGTAGTCGATGAACTGGCCGCCGACGTCGATGTTGCCGACGCCTCCGCTCTCGCTGGCGTCGAACGCGTCCACGATCTCCTGCGCTCTGCGCAGCCGCGCGTCGCTCGGTGTGAAGACGGCGTCGATGACCGGGATCTGCTCGGGATGCACGGCGTGCTTGCCGAACATCCCGATGGCCTGGGCCTGCTCGGCCTCGGCGCGCAGCCCGTCGTGGTCGCGGAACATCGGGTAGACGCCGTCGTGCGGCGGCAGCAGGCCGGCCGCTCGGGAGGCGAGCACCAGGCGCTGCTTGGCGGCGAGGACGAGCGGGCTCAGACCGCCCTCGGCCGGCCAGTCCAGGCCGGCGTCGAGCGAGAAGTCGCCCGCGCCGAAGATCAGGCACTCCAGCCGGGAGCTCGCGGCGGCGATCTCCTCGGTGGCCGCGAGGCCGGCGACCGATTCGATGTTGGCCATCAGGTGCACGGAGCCGGCGGGCAGTCCGCGCTCGGCCTCAAGTGCGCTGAGGTACCAGTCGACCCGGTTCACCTCGGCGGCGGACTCGACCTTGGGCAGGACGACGCCCGCCAGCCGCGGCCCGACGACCGCGTCGAGGTCGGCCACGGTGGCCTCCGGACCCGACGGGTTGACCCGCACCCAGAGCGGAACCCGGGTGGTGGCTTCGGCGAGCGCGGCCGCGACCATGCGCCGCGCGGCCGGCTTGCGCGACTCCGCGACGGCGTCTTCGAGGTCGAGGATGAGCGCAGGTGCGCGGAGCGTGTCCAGTTTCGCGAGTTTGCGCTCGTCGCCGCCGGGGACGAAGAGCATCGAGGTGAGGATGAGGGTCATGGGCGGTGGCCTCCAAGGCTTCGGGAGATGTCGGCGGTGGTGGCGAGGAGCAAGGGCCGCAGGGAGTCGGCGCCCTCCTCGGTGAATCGTTCGCTCGGGCCCGCGATCGTCAGGGACGCGGTCACCCCACGGACGTCGAACATGGCGGCGGAGATGGCGCGCACACCGGGCGACCGGTCTCCGACCGTGAGCAGGTAGCCCTGCGAGCGGATGTTCTCGAGCTCGTCGCGGATCTCCTTGCGGTCGAGCCGCTTGACCCCGGCCTCGTTGAGCACGGCGTCGATCCGGGGCTCCGGCAGGTAGGCGAGGATCGCCTTGCCGGACGGTCCCTGGTGCAGCGAGAGGGAGTCGCCGAGCGGGACGACCCGGCGGATCACGGCCGTGCTCTCCAGGCCGTCGACGCAGACGCGCCGGTTGCCGACCGCGAGGTGCACGCTGACGGTCTCTCCGCTGGCGTCGCGCAGTTGCCGCAGCGCGGGGGCGACGACGGTGCGCAGATCGCTGCGCGAGCCGATCGAGGCCGCCATGGCGAACGACGCCGGCCCGAGGAGGTAGCGCTTGGCCGTGTCCCGCGTCAGCAGCTCCCGCTCCACGAGGAAGCCGAGCAGGCGCTGCGCCGTGCTCTTGTCCATACCGGTCGCCTCGGCGATGTCCATCAGCCCGAGCGGGATGGCGGACTGCACGACCGCCTCGAAGAGGTCGAACGTACGGGTGGCGGTTCGAGACATGTCACTCTCATTCATTGAGAACTGTTTGTGCTGGGTGGGAGTAGCTTGATCCCGTCCAACTGAGGTTGTCAACCCTCAATTCTTGTTTGCAACAGTAATGAAACCTCCGTGAAACATGTGCGCCCCGCTCTTGACAAGTCGCGGCCGGATGATCATGCTGCTCTCAACAGTTACATGACGTTCTCAGTAAATGAGAACGACGGGAGCAGAATGACCCAACAGTCCATGGCCCTCGAAGGCCTCAAGGTGCTCGACCTCGCGACGCTCTACGCGGGGCCGCTCATCGCCACGAACCTCGGCGACTTCGGAGCAGAAGTCATCAAAGTCGAGCACCCGCGCGGCGACGACGCCCGGCGCTGGGGCCAGTCCCGCGACGGCATCCCGCTCTGGTGGAAGGCGATCGCGCGCAACAAGAAGCTGATCTCGCTCGACCTCCACGACGCCGACGATCGCGCGATCGTCCGCGAGCTCTGCCTCTGGGCGGACGTCGTCATCGAGAACTTCCGTCCGGGGCGCCTGGACGCGTGGGGGCTCGGCTACGACGAGCTCGCCCGCGAGAACCCCGGGCTGGTCATGGTCAAGGTGACCGGATTCGGCCAGACCGGGCCGTACGCCGACCGCCCCGGCTTCGGCACGCTCGCCGAGGTCTTCAGCGGCTTCGCGGCCCTCACCGGCGACGCCGACGGGCCGCCGACGCTCCCAGCGTTCGGCCTGGCCGACGGCATCGCAGCGATGGCCGGCACCTATGCCGCGCTGGCGGCGCTGCACCACCGCGACCACGCGGGCGACGGACGCGGCCAGGTGGTCGATGTGAGCCTCTACGAACCGCTCTTCAGCCTGCTCGGCCCGCAGATCATCGAATACGACCAGCTCGGCATCGTGCAGCAGCGGCGCGGGAACCGGTCGCCGCGCACCGCGCCGCGCAACGCCTACCGCACCGCCGACGACCGCTGGGTGGCGTTGTCCGCCGGAACGCAGCAGATCGCCGACCGCATCTTCACCGCGATCGGCAGGCCCGAGCTCTCCAGCGACCTGCGCTTCAGCTCGCCCGCCGCCCGGCACGACAACGCCGACACCGTCGACGCCATCGTCGCCGAGTGGATCGCGGTGCATCCCCTCGACGAGGTCCTCGACTCGTTCCAGCGCGCGCAGGCCCCCATCGCGCCCGCCTACACGACCGACCAGATCGTCGAGGACCCCCAGTACCTCGCCCGTGAGACCGTGATCGCCGTCGACGACCCCGACCTCGGCCGGGTGCGCATGCAGAACGTGGTCCCTAGGCTCACAGCCACACCCGGTCGCATCCGCACCACCGGGTGGACGGCCATCGACCATGATCGGGACGACGTGCTCGCGATGCTGAGCGCGAACCGCCGGAAGGAGACCGCATGACCCCGAACCAGCCTGCCTCGTCGCTCGAGCCGCCCTCGTCGCTCTGGAACCACCTCCTCACCGATGAGGACAGGGCGCTCGTCTCCCGTGCCCGCTTCGGGCGGCGCTCGGGGCTCGGATCCCGCCCGGCGGTCGTGGTGATCGACGCCCAGAACTACATGGTCGGCCCGATCGGCGACGAGCCGTACGCCTACCCGTCGTCGTGCGGGGAGGCCGGCAAAGCCGCCCTGGCGGTGACCGCGCGGCTCCTCGACGCCGCCCGGGCCGCGGGCGCCCCCGTGTTCTACACGCAGTGGCAGCTGGCCAGGGACGGCTCGGACATGGGCACGTACCGCCTCAAGCGCGACCTCGTCGAATCGGAGGGCTGGGCGCTGGAGGGCAGCTTCGGCGCGCAGATCGCCGAGGCGGTCGCGCCGCAGCCCGGCGACACCGTGTTCGTCAAGAAGAAGCCGTCCGGCTTCCACGGCACGCCGCTCACCGGACTGCTCATCGACAGGAAGGTCGACGGCGTGATCATCGTCGGCGGCTCCACCAGCAACTGCGTGCGGGCCACCGCCGTCGACGCGATGTCGATCAACCTGCGGGTGACCATCCCCGCCGACGCCGTGTTCGACCGCTTCGCGCTCTCGCACCGCACCGCCCTGTTCGACCTCGACCGGCAGTACGGCGACGTGCGCTGGGCCGACGACGTGATCGCCGAGCTGCAGGGCGGGGGCGAGCGCGCATGAACGGCGTGCCGGGCCCCGAGCGCGACCTCGTCGGCTACGGCGCGACACCGCCCACCGGGCACTGGCCCGGCGGCGCCACGGTCGCCCTGAGCCTGGTGCTCAACGTGGAGGAAGGGTCCGAGCGCTCCTGGGCCGCGGGCGACGGCGTCAACGAAGGCCTCGGCGAGGTGCCGCGCGCGATCGACCCCGCCTACCGCGACCTGGGCACCGAGTCCGTCTACGAGTACGGCAGCCGCGCCGGCGTCTACCGCGTCCTGCGCCTGTTCGACCGGCTCGGCCTCCCGATGACCGCCTTCGCGGCCGCCCGGGCCCTGGAGCTGAACCCGGAGGCCGCCGAATGGCTGGTGCGCTCCGGTCACGAGATCTGCTCGCACGGCTACCGCTGGGCCGAGCAGTGGACGCTCTCCCGCGAGGAGGAGGCCGCGCAGATCGCCCTGGCCGTCGAGACGTTCGAACGCGTCACCGGCACGCGGCCCGCCGGCTGGTACAGCCGCTGGATGCCGAGCCCGCACACCCGCGAACTCCTGGTGGAGCACGGCGGGTTCCTCTACGACTCCGACGCCTACAACGACGACCTCCCCTACTGGGTCCCGGTCGGCCCCGAGCAGCGGCCGCACCTCGTCGTCCCCTACTCCCTCACCTACAACGACAGCGCGTACTCGTATGGCCACCTCGCCTCGCCCGCGGACTTCCTCGACTACCTGCGGCGCGGGCTCGACCACCTGCGCGGCGAGGGCGACGGCGTCCCGCGGATGATGTCCGTCGGGCTGCACCCCCGCCTCTCCGGCCAGGCCGCGCGGGCGTCGGCGGTGCAGGAGTTCCTCGAGTACGCGACAAGCCTCGGCGATGTCTGGATAGCCACACGGCGCCAGATCGCCGAGTACTGGATCACGGAGTTCCCCGCCTCCTGATCCCGCACGCCGCCGCGCCCCCCCTCCGCGGCGGCGTGCACCTCTGTCACCGATCCAGAAAGGGCAGGCCGGCATGACGCCTGCGAAGACGCCCCGTCCCGCGGCGCTGCCGGGCGCCGACCTCCCCGAGGCCTTCCGAGAGGCTGTGCGTGAGGCCGGCCGCATCCGGAGCCGCGCGATCGACCGCGTCGCCTACGCGGCCGACGCATCGCATTACCTGCTCACCCCGCGCGCGGTGATCGTCGCCGCAGACGCCGCGGAGGTCGGGGCCGTCATGCGCGCCGCGACCGTCTCGCGCACCCCCGTGACGTTCCGCTCCGGCGGCACCAGCCTCTCCGGCCAGGCGGTGAGCCGCGATGTCCTCGTCGACGTGCGCCGCAATTTCCGCCGCATCGACGTGCTCGACGACGGGTCACGGGTGCGCGTCCAGCCCGGCGCCACGGTGCGTCAGGTCAACGCGCGGCTGAAGCCGTACGGCACCCGCCTCGGCCCGGACCCGGCCAGCGAGGCGGCCTGCACCGTCGGCGGGGTCGTCGCCGACAACTCCAGCGGGATGGCGTGCGGAATCGACGAGAACACTTATCGCACCCTCGAGTCGATGGTCTTCGTCCTCCCCTCCGGCACGGTCGTCGACACCGCTGACCCGGCCGCCGACCGGCTTCTCCACGAGCGCGAGCCCGCGCTCGCCGACAGCGTGCTGCGGCTGCGCGACCGGGTGCGCGCCGACAGCTCGTCCGTCTCCGCGATCCGCCGCCAGTTCGCCCTGAAGAACACGATGGGCTACGGCCTCAACGCGTTCCTCGACCACGACCGGCCCGCCGAACTGCTCGCCCGCCTGATCATCGGCTCGGAGGGGACGCTCGCGTTCGTCGCCGAGGCCACCTTCCGCACTGTCCCGCTCACCGCCCTCGCGACCACCTCGCTCACCGTGTTCGACGACCTGGACAGCGCGACGCGCGCGCTGCCCGCCCTGGTCGCGACCGGTGCGGCGACGCTCGAGCTGATGGACTCCACCTCTCTGCGGGTGGGGCAGCGCCTGCGCGGCGCGCCGGCGCAGATCCTGGGGTTCGAGGTCGGCACGCAGGCCGCCCTGCTCGTGGAGTACCACGCGGACGACCGGGTCGAACTCGACCGTGCTGCCGCCGCGGGCGCCGACGTGCTGACCGCGGCGACCGGCGGGTTCTCGCCGTTCGACACGGACGCGCCCGCCCGGGCGGCGGCGTGGTCGTTCCGCAAGGGCCTCTACGCGTCCGTCGCCGGGGCGCGGCCGAGCGGCACGACCGCCCTACTGGAGGACATCGCCGTCCCGGTCCCGGCCCTCGCCGACACGTGCGACGGGCTGCAGCAGCTCTTCGCGCGGTTCGGCTACGCCGACAGCGTGATCTTCGGGCACGCGAAGGACGGCAACCTCCACTTCATGCTCACCGACCGGTTCGAGGGCGAGCAGGCCCTGTCGCGATTCGTCGGGTTCACCGAGGGGATGGTCGACCTGGTGCTGGCGGCAGGCGGCAACCTCAAAGCGGAGCACGGCACCGGCCGCGCGATGGCGCCCTACGTGCGCCGCCAGTACGGCGACGAGCTCTACGAGGTGATGCGGGAGCTCAAGCGGGCGTGCGACCCGGCCGGCGTCCTCAACCCGGGCGTCATCATCAGCGACGATCCCGACATCCACCTCCGCGACGTCGCCCTCGCGCCGACGGTCGAGGAGGAGGTCGACCGCTGCGTGGAGTGCGGGTACTGCGAGCCGGTGTGCCCGAGCCGGGACCTCACCCTCACCCCGCGGCAGCGGATCGTCGTGCGCCGCGCCGCCGCCTCGGCCGCCGCCCGCGGCGACACGGAGCTCGTGGCCCAGTTGGAGCGCGAGTACGACTACGACGGCGTCCAGACCTGCGCGGTCGACGGGATGTGCCAGACGGCGTGCCCGGTCGGCATCAATACCGGCGCGCTCGTGAAGCGCCTGCGCCGCGAGGACGCCGACCCGGTCCTCGCCGCGGGATGGCGTGCCGCCGCGGCCGCGTGGGGTCCCGCCACCCGCGCCGGCTCGCTGGCGCTCACCGCG
>NZ_JBDGMM010000043.1:0-44671 GCF_057655165.1 Leifsonia sp. Soil_N53 | reverse complement strand
GTCGCCGCGGGCGATGCCCCCGCACACGGAGCGCACGCCGCCGCCGCACCGGTCGACGCGGTCCAGCACGGCGCGCACACCGCCCAGCCGGCCGCCGACGCACCCCGCGACGGCGAGGAGCACCACGGCATCCACACCGCTCCCGCCACCGAGTAGCCACCACGCAACGAAGGGAGGACTCCCCGCCCAATCCGGCCGGGGAGTCCTCCCTTCACTGCATTCCGGCGGCGCGTCGCCCCGGTTCTCCTCCGCTGACTACGCCTCCGCAACCACCCGCACCACATTCGCCCACGGGTCGTCGAACGACACCGACCGGCCGTCGTCGCGCGTCGGCACCCCGTAGTGCCGCATCCGCTCCGTCAGCGCGCCCAGATCATCGGCGCCGGGGAGCCGCAGCTGCACCTCGCCGAGTCCGAGCGCGAGCCGGCGCACGCCCGCGCCCCGGCTGTTCCAGGTGTTCATCGCCATGTGGTGGTGGTAGCCGCCCGCCGACACGAACAGCGCCGACGCCCCGAGGGAGGCCGTGGCCTCGAACCCGAGCCGGTCGACATAGAACGCGCGCGCCGACGCCACGTCCCCGACCGACAGGTGCACGTGGCCCACGACGGCGTCGCCGAAACGCGGATCGGCGACGGTCCCGCCGTCGAGGCTCGGCAGCTCCGCCAGCGCGGCGCCGCGCTCGCTGAGGTGCTCGTGGAGGAACGCGTTCGGGTCGAGGTAGAGCGTGTCCATCTCCACCTGGCCGTGCGTCCAGCTCCACTGGCTGCGGTCGCGATCCCAGTACAGCTCGACGCCGTTGCCCTCGGGGTCGGTGAAGTAGAAGGCCTGCGAGACGAGGTGGTCGGCGCTGCCGGTGAACGTCCCGGGCGCGCGGCGGGCGACCGAGTAGACGGCGGCGGCGAGGGCTTCCTGACTGTCGAAGACGATCGCCGTGTGGAACAGGCCGGCCTCGCCGGGCGACGCGTGCTTCAGCTCGGGCGCGTGCTCCAGGATCACCGACGGGGTGGAGCCGCGGCCCAGGATGACGCGCCCTCCCTCTGCGGCCAGCACGGAGAGTGTGACGGCGTCGCGGTAGTAGGCGGTCATGGCGTGGAGGTCGGCGACCCGGAGGGTCACCGCACCCATCGCGGAGTCGGCGGGAAGCAGTTCGGGCATGGGTAGTGCAACGCCTGTGCGGCGCCGGATATTTCAGGTCTCGATCGCTCCGCCGGTCTCGGAGAGGTAGCGGCGCAGGGTCAGCGTCGGGTCCGCCGCCTGGAGGGCGCGGTAGCGGGCGAAGTCGAGCTGGTCGCGCAGCGACGTTCCAGCTCGCATCCGCTCGGACTGCGCGCCCTCGACCGTCTGGATGCGCCGGGCTTCCGCGAAGAGCTCGTCGCGGCGGTCCTCGCCGACCACCAACACGCCGTCGTCGTCGGCCACGATCCAATCGCCCGGGGCGACGGCGACGCCGTCGAGGGTCGCGCTCTTCATGGCGGACCCGGCGGGCGGAACGCGACGCGGGCCGAACGGGTGCGCGCCCAGACTGAACAGCGGGAGCCCGATCTCGCGCAGCTGGGCGGTGTCGCGGTGCAGCCCCCAGATCACCGCGCCGGACAGGCCGGCCTCCCGCGCCTCGAGCAGCATCAGGTCGCCCACGCAGGCCTCGTCGCGCCGGCCGCCGTTGTCGACGACGAGCACGGCGCCGGCGGGGGCGTCGTCGATGGTCTCGAGGAGGACGTCGACGCTGCCGAGGTGGGTGACGGGGGCTGCGGGTCCGTGGAACGGGCGGGCGGGGAGGAGCGGGGTGAGGGCGACCGGGGCCACGGCGACGGGGATGCCGAGGCGCACGGCGGCGTCGGCGACGGCGGCGGTGGGAAGGGGGTCAGCGGCGGCGGTGCGGAGCGGCTGCGGCTTCGCGGCGTTCGTGTCCATGCCGCGACGCTACCGCCGCACCCATGCGCGCGGGGGAATGCACTTCCTCCACAGCCCCTCAGCCGCGACGAGTCATCCACGGATCGCTCTCGGGGCTTCTGTGCCGCTGCTCGCTGCCCAAGGATGGTCTACGGGAGGTGCGATGAGACGGATCGGACGGCTGGCTCGCCGGTATTGGGTGGTCACGCTGACGCTGGGCGTCGGCGCGGTCGGCATCGTGCTGGCGCTCGCCGGCGCGGGCTGGCTGGTCCAGTGGGTGTTCAGCGTCTACGCGCTCGCCGTCGCCGCCTGGCAGGCGGTGGGGATGCTGCGCGCCATGGCGCAGGGCCGGTTCGGCCTCGACATCCTGGCGATCACGGCGATCGTCGCCACCGTGCTGGTCGGCGAGTTCGTGGCGGCGTTGATCGTCGTGCTCATGCTGACCGGTGGCGAAGCGCTGGAGGATTACGCCAACCGCCGGGCCAAACGCGAGCTCGACGCCCTGCTCGCCCGTGCACCGCAGTTCGCCCATCTGGTCGTGGACGGCGGATACCAGGAGGTGCCGGTCGATCAGGTGCGGGTGGGCGACGCGCTGCTCGTCCGCCCGTCCGAGATCGTGCCGGTCGACGGCGTCCTGCTCTCCGGGCGGGGGACGTTCGACCAGGCGTCGATCACCGGGGAGAGCATCCCGGTCGAGAAGTCGGCGGGCGATGAGGTGCTGAGCGGGTCGGTGAACGGGCAGGAGGCGGTTGAGCTGCGGGCCACCTCGACGGCGGCCTCCTCGCAGTACCAGCAGATCGTCGCGCTCGTCGCCCAGGCCGCGCAGAGCAAGGCGCCGGTCGTGCGGCTCGCCGACCGCTACGCCGTGCCGTTCACGGTGTTCTCGCTGGCGCTCGGCGCGGTGGCATGGTGGGCGAGCGGCGACCCGGTGCGCTTCGCGGAGGTGCTGGTGCTGGCGACGCCGTGCCCGCTGCTCATCGCCGCGCCGGTGGCGTTCATCGGCGGGATGAGCCGCGGGGCGCGCAACAGCATCATCGTCAAGTCAGGCGGCGTGCTGGAGCAGCTGGCGCGGGCGCGCACGGCCGTGTTCGACAAGACCGGCACGCTCACCTACGGCGCCCCGGAGCTCAGCGAGGTCCGCCCGCAACCATCGTTCTCCGCTGACGAGCTCCTCGGCGCCGTGGCCAGCGCCGAGCAGTACTCCTCGCATGTGCTCGCGTCGTCGTTCATCCAGGCGGCGCAGGAGCGCGGCCTGGTCCTGCACGAGGCGGCGTCGGCTCAGGAGGCCGCCACCAACGGCGTCGTCGCGGACATCGATGGCCGGGAGGTCGTGGTGGGCAAGTTCGCGTTCGTCGCCGAACACGCGCCGGACACCGTGCGTACGGCGATCGCGTCGGGAGAGCTCGCGGTCTACGTCGCGATCGGCGGGCGTTACGCCGGGGCGCTGCTCGCGAGCGACCGGCTCCGCGCGAACGCGGCGACGACCCTGCGCGAGCTCGCGGCGCTCGGGGTCACGAACACGATGATGCTGACCGGAGACGCGCGCGAGACCGCCGCGCACATCGCCGCGGAGCTCGGCGTGACGAGAGTGCGTGCGGAGTGCCTCCCGGCCGACAAGGTGGCGGAGGTCGCGGGCATCGCGGAGCGGCCCGTGATCATGGTGGGCGACGGCGTGAACGACGCGCCGGTCCTGGCGGCGGCGGACGTGGGCATCGCGATGGGCGCCAAGGGCGCGACGGCGGCGAGCGAGTCCGCCGACGCGGTCATCCTCGTGGACGATATCCACGGCGTCGCCCGCGCGGTGCGGATCGGGAAGGACACCGTGCGGATCGCCCTGCAGAGCATCTGGCTCGGGATCATCGTCTCGGTCCTGCTGATGCTGATCGCGGCCTTCGGCTTCATCCCGGCGACCGCGGGCGCGCTCATCCAGGAACTGGTCGACCTGGCGACGATCCTCGCCGCCCTCCGCGCCATCGGCGGCCGCCTCGACACCAAGGAGGCCGCAGAGCCCAGGGCCGGACCGCGCGCGGCGGTGGGACCTACGCCCCTGTGAGCCGCTCCAGCAGCTCGCGGTAGCGGGCCGCCGTGCGCTCCACGACCTCGGCGGGGAGCTCCGGCGGAGTGCCGGTCTTGTCCCAGTTGGCCGTGAGCCAGTCGCGGACGATCTGCTTGTCGAAGCTGGCCATCCGCGCGGCCGGGGTCGCCGCCGTCGCGAACACGCGGGCGTCCCAGTAGCGGCTGGAGTCGCTGGTGAGCACCTCGTCGGCGAGGGTGATCTCCCCTGTCGCGCGGTCGGCGCCGAATTCGAACTTCGTGTCGGCGATGATCACGCCGTGCTCCTCGGCGATCTCCGCTCCGCGGGCGTAGATCTCGAGAGACAGGCGGCGGAGCTCCTCCGCCACCTCGGCACCGACCAGTTCGACAGTGCGCTCGAAGCTGATGTTCTCGTCGTGCTCGCCCATCGGGGCCTTCCACGCCGGCGTGTAGATCGGCTCCGGCAAGCGGTCGCCATCCGTGAGCCCGGCGGGAAGCGGCACGCCGCAGACGCTCTGCGTCCGCTGGTACTCGGCCCAGCCGCTGCCGGTCAGGTAGCCGCGGACGACGCACTCGACCGGGAACATGTCCAACGGCTTCACGAGCATGGCGCGGCCGGCGACCTCGGCGGGGATGCGCTCCACGACGCGGTCGCCGTCGAGGGCATGGTCCGGTATCAGATGGTTCGGGATGCCGTGCAGGCGATCGAACCACCACAGGCTGAGCGTGGTGAGCAGCTCGCCCTTGCCCGGGATGCCCGGCTCGAGCACGTGGTCGAACGCACTTACCCGGTCGGACGCCACCACGAGGACGGCGGTCGTGTCGGCCAGCCCTCCCGCGCCCTCCGGGACGTAGAGGTCGCGGACCTTCCCGGAATAGACGTGCGTCCAGCCTGCCAGTTCGCTCACCCGTCCATCGTAGGGGTGCCCACAGGCCGCCGACGCCGACCCGGTCTCTCCCGCAATCCGCCGCGGCGGAGCGGAAGGGACCGGGTCGGCGTCGGCCGCGCGCGGTCACTCCAGGTGCATCCGCCTCACGCCAGCAGCTTCGCCTTCGCCGCGCTGAACTCGGCGTCGGACAGGATGCCCTGCGAGTGCAGCGTCGCGAGCTGCTGCAGTTGCGCCATCATGTCGTCGGCGGGCGCGGCCGCCGGTGCCGCCGCCGGAGCCGCAGCCGCCTGCTGCGCGGCCGCCTCCTGCGCCATCTGCTGCATCTGCGCCTGTTGCTGCTGCTCCGCGGCCGCCTGCTGCTCGTACTTGTCCTCCGCGCGCTGCGCCTGCCGCCGCTGTACGTTGCCCGACACGGCCGTGGCCGTGCCCGCCACCACGGCGGTGCGCGCCGCCATCCCGATCAGTCCCGGGCGTCCCATTCGTCCTAAAGGCATGTCCCCACTCCTCAGCTCTCGACCGTCTCCACGTCGGTGTCGGACTCCACGTAGTCCTCGAACTCCCCGGCCACGACCGCGTTCACGACCGGCGCCGGGATGCGCTCGCTGTGGACCACCAGGCCGCCGGCCTGGAAGAACTTGCTGGCGAGCTCCCGGGCCCACAGGTGCTCGATCACCAGGATCGCGCCGGTGGTGCCCGGCTCGATCAGCTCGGCGATCGAGTCCACGTCCTCGGCTCCGGCGAGGCCGCCGGCGTCCAGGCTGATCCCCGCCATGCCGATCTCGTCGCCGATCTCCTCCAGCTCGACGATGTCGATGCCGCCGTCGGCGTGCCGCGTCACGAACAGGAGGTCGAGGAGGCGCACGGTGCCGCCCTCCACCAGGTCGAGGATGGCCTGGACCACCCCTGGCGAGGGTCTGTCGTTGTCGAACTGGGCGACGATGAACTCCGCCGGACCGTACTCGAATTCAGCCATCTCGTGCCTCCGTCTGCGGGCCGGTCCCGCTTTCACGCCAGACGATACACACGCGTACTCGGCCCGGCAATGACGTAATTTCGCGCTCAGGAAGCGGCGTAATGTGCACGGTCACATCCCTAGACTGGAGGTCTGCGGACACCGCCGTCGACGTCGAGAAGGGACCCCTGGTGGGCGAGAAGAACTGGGCAGGAAACCACGAGTACCGGGCGCGGGAGATCGTGCGCCCGACCAGCGTCGAGGAGCTCCGCGCCCTCGTGACGGGCGCCGGCTCCGTCCGCGCGCTGGGCAGCAGGCACTCCTTCAACGACCTCGCCGACACCGACGGCCTGCTGATCAGCACCGCCGGCCTCCCGGCGGACATCCGCATCGACGCCGACTCCCGCACGGTGACCGTCGGCGGCGGAGTGCGCTACGGCGACCTCGCCCAGGCGCTCCAGTCGGCCGGCTGGGCACTGCACAACCTGGCGTCGCTGCCGCACATCTCGGTCGCCGGCGCCATCGCGACGGCGACGCACGGTTCGGGCGACCGCAACGGCAACCTCTCGACCGCGGTCGCCGGGCTGCGCATCCTCACCGCCTCGGGCGAGTTCGTGGACTTCGCCCGAGGCGACGCCGGGTTCGAGGGCGCGGCGGTCTCGCTCGGCGCCCTCGGCATCGTCACGGAGGTCGTGCTCGACATCCGCCCCACCTACGACGCACGCCAGCGCCTGTTCGGAGGCGTTCCGTGGGAGGCCGTGACCGACCGCCTCGACGAGGTCACCTCGGCCGCGTACAGCGTCTCCCTCTTCACGACCTGGGACGAGGACGCCGTGTCGCTCGCGTGGATCAAGGAGCTCGACGGTGTCGCGACGGACATCGGCGACGACTTCTTCGGTGCGCCGGCGCTCACCGAGCCGCGGCACATGATCGCCACGATGGACGTGCGGAACACGACGCAGCAGCTCGGCGTGGTGGGCCCGTGGAGCGAGCGCCTCGCGCACTTCCGGTTCGAGTTCACGCCGTCCAACGGCGAGGAGATCCAGTCCGAGTACCTGGTCCCGCGCGCACGGGCGGTGGAGGCCATCCGGGCGGTGCGCGAGCTCGGCCCGGTGATCGCGCCGCTCCTGCAGATCAGCGAGATCCGCACGGTCGCGGCCGACGACCTCTGGCTGTCCAGCGCATACGGGACCGACGTGGTCGGCCTCCACTTCACGTGGTTCCGCGACCAGGCCGGCGTGGAGGCCGTGCTCCCGGCGCTGGAGGCCGCGCTGCTGCCGCTCGGCGCACGCCCGCACTGGGGCAAGCTCTACCTCGACGTGGACGGCGTCGTCCCGTCGCTCTACCCCAAGCTGGACGAGTTCCGCGCCCTGGCGTCCTCCCTCGACCCCGAGGGCCGCTTCCGCAACCCCTTCCTCGACCGCCTCCTCGCCTAGCCGCTCAGCATCTAACAATTCCGGAGTTAGGTACGGCTCTAAGCGGCGTGTTGCGTACATAACTCCGGGAGCGATGGCGGCCCGGCTGCAGCGTCAGGAGTGGGCGACGCGCGCGGCGATGTCGGTGCGGTATTGCGCGCCCGGGAGGTGGATGCGCGAGACCGCGTCGTAGGCGCGCTCGCGGGCCTCGTCGAAGCTCGTGCCGCGCGCGACGACGGAGAGGACCCGCCCTCCCGTGGCCAGCAGCGCGCCCGTCTCGGCGTCCAGCGCGGTCGCCGCGTGCGCGATCGTGACC
Organism: Leifsonia sp. Soil_N53; assembly: GCF_057655165.1. Lineage (NCBI taxonomy): Bacteria > Bacillati > Actinomycetota > Actinomycetes > Micrococcales > Microbacteriaceae > Leifsonia > Leifsonia sp. Soil_N53. The sequence continues at coordinate 37,174 of NZ_JBDGMM010000043.1, read as the reverse complement.
TCCGGGACCAGGGCCGCCTCGTCCAGCCCGGTGATCGGCCGGCCGGTCTGCGGCGCCTCCGGGTAGCCCTCGCTGGCGAGCACGACGGTCACGGCGGTGTCCATCGCGAACTCGGGGCGCGGCATCCCGGACAGCTCGCCCGTCGCCGCCGCGTACAGCAGCGTCGACAGCGGCGTCACCAGCCGCGGCAGCACGACCTGGGTCTCCGGGTCGCCGAAGCGCGCGTTGAACTCGATCACGCGAATGCCCTTCGCCGTCACGATCAGCCCGCAGTAGAGGAGGCCGATGAACGGCGTCTGCTCCGCAGCGAGCTGCCGGACGGTCGGGAGGGCGATGGTCTCGATGACCTCGTCCACGAAGTTGTCCGGCAGCCACGGGAGCGGCGAATAGGCGCCCATCCCTCCGGTGTTCGGGCCGGCGTCCCCGTCGAGGAGGCGCTTGTAGTCCTGCGCCGGGCTCAGCGGGAGGACGGTGTGGCCGTCGCTGACCAGGAACAGCGACACCTCCTCGCCGTCGAGGAACTCCTCGATCAGCACCCCGCCCTGCGCGAGGTAGTGGCGGGCGTGCTCGACGGCCGCCGCCCGGTCGGAGGTGACGATGACGCCTTTGCCCGCGGCGAGGCCGTCGGCCTTCACGACGTAGGGCGCGCCGAACTCGTCGAGCGCGTGCTCCGCCTCGGCCAGGGTGCTCGCGCGGGCCGCGCGCCCGGTCGGGACGCCGGCCTCCTCCATGATCCGCTTGGCGAAGGTCTTGGAGCCCTCCAGCTGTGCGGCGGCACGACCCGGCCCGAACACCGGGATGCCGCGCGTGCGCAGCGGGTCGGCGACGCCGGCGACCAGCGGGGCCTCCGGGCCGATCACGACGAGCTCGATGCCGTGCTCGATCGCGTACTCGGCGACGGCGGCGCCGTCCAGCGGGTCGAGACCGGTCTCGACGGCGACGTCCGCCGCGATGCCGGCGTTGCCGGGGGCCGCGACGATCGCGTGCCCGGCCTCCTCGGCCAGGAGCGCGGTGATGATGGCGTGCTCGCGGGCACCGGAACCGAGGACGAGGATCTTCACGCGCTCCATGCTAGAGGGCGCACGGGAGGCTGGCCGACCCGCTCTCGATTCCGGAGTTGTGTACGCCCGGGCGCGGAGTGTTGCGTACACAACTCCGGAAACGATGGATGGGGCGGGTGGGAGGATGGGGGCGTGGGCAGAGCGAAGATCAGCGACGCGGTGGGTGGCGCCGCGGTCCGCGGCGCGCTCGCGGAGGGCGCCGACCGGGACACCACGGCGACGGCGGTGCGGTACCTCCTCCAGCTGCTGGCCGAGCGCGCCCCGGGCAACACGGTGGAGGTGCGGGTGCCGCCGTTCGGCGCGGTGCAGTGCATCCCCGGCCCGCGGCACACGCGCGGGACTCCGCCGAACGTCATCGAGACCGACGCCGCGACGTGGCTGGCGCTGGCCACGGGGAGCCTCGCCTGGGCCGACGGGATCGCGTCGGGAGCCGTGCACGCGTCCGGCCAGCGCGCCGCCCTGGAGGGTCTCCTCCCGCTGCGTTACTGAGCCGTCTGCGCCCCTCTCCGTGTGGGCGTCCGCTCAGGTCGGGTGAGGGAGAATGGAGGCATGAGCTCGAACCCGGAGGAGTCCGCGCCGCAGCCCGACCCCGAGGTCGAGGCAACGGTCACCGAGGCCGAGGTGCGCGTGCACCGGTCGCCGCGGTACTTCCGGTTCTTGCTCACCGGCGCCATCGTCTTCGCCGTGATCGCGCTCATCCTCACCTACTCGTTCCCCGAGAACCCCACCTACGACCGCGGGCAGGTCTTCGGCTTTCTGCTGGCCATCTGCGCGACGCTCGGCGTCGCCGTCGGCGCGCTGGTCGCCCTCCTGATCGACCGGTCGGCTACCCGCCGGGCGCGCACCGTCCAGGCGGATAGAATCGACGTGCGCCTTCCCGACACCGGCGCCGAGCTCGACACCGAGCGCGGCGCGGAGCCGGGTCCACGATCGGACGACTCGCAGGAGAACGACTCCCGCCCGTCCGTCGACAGCTGAACATCCCGACACCCTGACGAAAGGGGCCCGCTGTGGCCGGAGGCGACGGTCGCCTGAGTCATGATCTTCTGCCCGGTGAGAAGGGCCCGCAGGACGCCTGCGGTGTCTTCGGGGTGTGGGCGCCCGGTGAGGAGGTCGCCAAGCTCAGCTACTTCGGCCTCTACGCGTTGCAGCACCGCGGGCAGGAGTCCGCGGGCATCGCGACCAGCGACGGCAGCAAGATCCTCATCTACAAGGACATGGGCCTGGTCTCCCAGGTCTTCAACGAGAACGCGCTCAACTCGCTGACCGGCCACATCGCCGTCGGACACACGCGCTACTCCACCACCGGCGCCTCCAGCTGGCAGAACGCGCAGCCGACCCTGGGCCGCACCTCCAGCGGAACCGTCGCGCTGGGCCACAACGGCAACCTGACCAACACCGCCGAGTTGATGCAGCTCGTCCACGAGCGCTACCCGGAGCTCGACGGGGAGCTGTCCCGCGGCAACACCACGGACACCGCCGTCGTCACGGCGCTGCTCACCGGCGACCTCGACCACACGCTGGAGGCCACCGCGCTGGAGGTCCTGCCGCGGCTGCGTGGCGCCTACTGCCTGGTCTTCATGGACGAGCACACCCTGTACGCCGCGCGCGACCCGCAGGGCGTCCGCCCGCTGGTCCTCGGCCGGCTCGACCGCGGCTGGGTGGTCGCCTCCGAGACCGCGGCGCTCGACATCGTCGGCGCCAGCTTCGTGCGCGAGGTGGAGCCGGGCGAGCTGATCGTGATCGACGAGAACGGCCTGCGCACGCAGCGTTTCGCCGCCGAGAAGCGCGCCGGCTGCGTCTTCGAGTACGTCTACCTGGCCCGTCCGGACACCACCATCGCGGGCCGCGGCGTCTACGAGGCGCGCGTCGAGATGGGCCGTCAGCTCGCCCGCGAGCACGCGGTGGAGGCCGACCTGGTCATCCCGACCCCCGAGTCCGGCACCCCGGCGGCGATCGGCTACGCGCAGGCGTCCGGCATCCCGTTCGGGCAGGGCCTGGTCAAGAACTCGTACGTCGGCCGCACCTTCATCCAGCCGTCGCAGACCATCCGCCAGCGCGGCATCAAGCTCAAGCTGAACCCGCTCAAGGAGGTCATCAAGGGCAAGCGCCTCGTGGTGGTCGACGACTCGATCGTGCGCGGCAACACGCAGCGCGCGCTCGTCTCGATGCTGCGGGAGGCCGGCGCGGCCGAGGTGCACGTGCGGATCTCCAGCCCGCCCATCACCTGGCCGTGCTTCTACGGCATCGACTTCGCCTCCCGTGCGGAGCTGATCGCCACCGGCCTGGGTGTGGACGAGGTCCGTCAGTCGATCGGCGCCGACTCGCTCGGCTACCTGTCGGAGGATGGCATGATCGCCGCGACCGACCAGCCGCGCGAGCGCCTCTGCACCGCGTGCTTCACCGGTGTGTACCCGATCGAGCTGCCCGACGCGCACCACCTGGGCAAGAACCTCCTGGAGCGTCCGGAGGAGCGCGCCGAGACCGTCGCCGCGACCGACACCGGCGCGGGTCCGACGAGCGACGGCTGCGAGCCGGGACCGGACTCGGAGTACGAGCGGCTGATCGCGTACGGGGACCCGGGGCGTCAGGAGTGACGGCTCGCGCATATTTATGATGTAACATTTCTAGGTGATCCCAGCTTCAGGACATCGCCGTTCCGGCGCGCTCGTCGCCCTGCTCATCCTCGGGACGGCCGGCTGCTCGGCTCCGGCGCCGGAGGGCACGCCGACCCCGACACTCACCTCGTGGTCCTACGACGGCGCGGACGGCCCCGCGCACTGGGCGGGTCTCGCACCTGCCTGCGCGGACTGGCCCGCGGCCCGGCAGTCGCCCATCGACATCGTCACCGCCGACCTGGAGCACGACGACGCGGCCGAGCCGGTCCGGGTGCACTACGGCCCCAGGCCGTTCGTGTTCGAGGACGACGGGCATGCGATCGAGGCCGCTCCCCAGGTCGCGGAGGCGGGCTCCATCGAGCTCGACGGCACCACCTACCAGCTGCAGCAGTTCCACTTCCACGCCGCCAGCGAGCACACCGTGGACGGAGTGCGCTCCGACGCGGAGCTGCACCTGGTGCACCGGGCCGCCGGCGGGGAGATCGCGGTGCTCGGCGTCCTCCTGACCGAGGGCGAGGGCAACGCGGCGCTCGGTGCGCTGCCCGATGCGATCCCGGAGGGTTCCGGCGCCGCACCGGCGGTGGCCATCGACCCGGCCGCACTCCTTCCCCCGTCTCCCGTCAGCGCCCGCTACAGCGGCTCGCTGACCACGCCGCCGTGCACGGAGGGAGTGGCCTGGAACGTCTTCCTCACGCCCACGACGCTGTCGCGGCCGCAGCTCGACGCGCTGACCGGCGCGCACCCGAGGAATCACCGTCCCATCCAACCGCTCCACCTCCGCTCGGTGGCCGGCGTCGGAGCCGGGGCCGGGTAGGAGCCCGATACCATGGAGCGGTGACCGAGCCCGCCGCATCCTCGTCCTCCTCGTACGCCGCCGCCGGCGTCGACACCGCCGCCGGCGACCGCGCCGTCGAGCTGATGAAGGCCGCGGTCGCGCGCACGCAGGGTCCGCAGGTGCTGGGCGGTGTCGGCGGCTTCGCCGGCATGTTCGACGTGTCGGCGCTCAAGGACTTCCGGCGCCCGCTGCTGGCGACCTCCACCGACGGCGTCGGCACCAAGGTCGCGATCGCGCAGGTGCTCGACAAGCACGACACCATCGGCCAGGACCTGGTCGGGATGGTCGTGGACGACATCGTCGTGGTGGGCGCCCGGCCGCTGTTCATGACCGACTACATCGCGTGCGGCAAGGTCGTGCCCGAGCGGATCGCCGCGATCGTCGCCGGCATCGCCCGCGCGTGCGAGGCGACCGGCACGGCGCTCGTCGGCGGCGAGACCGCCGAACACCCGGGCCTGCTCGGGCCGGACGACTACGACGTGGCCGGTGCGGCGGTCGGCGCGGTGGAGGCCGACGAGCTGCTCGGCGCCGAGCGCGTCCGCGACGGCGACGTCGTGCTCGCGCTGGCGTCCTCCGGCATCCACTCGAACGGCTTCTCGCTGGTGCGGCACATCCTCGCTCAGCGGGGCATCGCCTTCACCGACCGGCTCGACGAGTTCGGCGGCACGGTCGGCGAGGCGCTCCTGGAGCCGACCCGGCTCTACACCTCTCCGCTGCTGCGCGTGCTGGGCACGCCGTCGTCCGCGGGCGCCGTGCACTCGCTCAGCCACGTGACCGGCGGCGGCATCGCGGCGAACCTCGCGCGTGTGCTCCCGGTCGGCTCGTGGGTGGAGGTCGACCGCTCGACCTGGTCGCCGAGCCCGGTGTTCCGCGTGCTGAGCGACCTTGCCGGCAGCACGCTGGAGTCGTCGGAGGGCACCTGGAACCTCGGCATCGGCATGTTCGCGGTCGTCGCCCCGGAGGCCGCGGACGCGATCGCGGCGGCGCTCACCGCCGACGGCATCCCGACCTGGCGCGCGGGCGTCGTGTCGACCGCGGCACGCGACCTGGCCGGCTTCGAGCAGGGCGCGAAGGGCGTCGACGGCGGCGCGGTGCGCCTCGTGGGGGCGTACGCGGGCTGAGCCGAGCCGGCCCCGCGTCGCGATCTCGCGACCAACGGAGGACCCACGCCCGCTCCCGCCCCGAACACCTCCGCTGACTGACTCTCGGGTCGTGCGGCTCGTGGAACTCCTCCGCCAGCGACATCGTCGGTAACGGAGGACATCGAACTGCGGATGCGGTGAAATGTGCCGCCGGGGAGGAGTCAGCGCGCCTCCGGGCCCGCAGGTCCTCCGCTGGCGGCAGCGGCGCGGCGCGTGACCCGTTCGTGGAGGCGCGAGGGCCGCGCGCCTCCCGCTAGAGTGGCCGCGTGACCCCTCCCCGTGCCGGCCTTCGATTGGCATGCGCACTGGGAGCGGCCCTCGCCCTCGTCGCTCTCGCGGCGGGTCCGGCCTTCGCGTCCGGCACTGCGGCGTCCGGCGCGGCAGTGCGCCCCGCCCTCGCGTCCTCCCCGACGCCTTCCCCCTCACCGTCCCCGTCCCCTGACCTCTCCGCCCTCACCCCGCTCGTGGACTGCGTCCAGGACGCGCCGCTCGGGGCCGTCACCTCCCGCACCGTCGTGCTCGGCTACCGCTCCACGGCTGCCGTTCCCGTCGCGGTGGCTCCCGGCTCCGGCGCGAACGACCTGTCGCAGGGCGCGACCGACCGCGGACAGCCGACGACCTTCTCACCGGGCGAGCACCACGGTGCCTGGCTGCTGACGGTGGATGCCGCGGCCGAGCCGTCGCTGACCTGGACGCTCGGCGCCCGGACCGCCACGATCGACGCCTCCGCACCCTCCTGCACCGACGCCACCACGGTTGCTCTCAGCACGCCGGCGACCGCGACCTCCACCGGCGTCGTCTCCGTGTCCGCCAGTGTTACGCGATTCCTGCTCGGGCCCCCGGAGGACGGGACCATCGCCTTCGCGATCGACGGAGCGACCACCACGACTGCGACGGTCGGCCCGGGCGGCGTCGCGCGCGCCGACCTCCCCGCCCCCGCCGCCGGTGCGCACACCGTCACCGCGACGTTCGCGCCCGCGGTCGGCTCCACCCTCCGGCCGGCGACGGCCGCCGCGCCGCTCACGGTCGCGGCGGCGTCCGGACCGATCGCCGTCGCGGCGGACAGCGTCGTCTCCGGCAGCACGTCGGTCACCATCCAGGTGACCCGCGCGGGCGCGACCGGCCCGGTCGCCCTGGAATTCGCGACGCTCGACGGCACGGCGCACGCGGGGACCGACTACGTCGCGACCACCGGAACGCTCGCGCTCGCCGACGGCCAGCCGACCGTGACGACGACCGTGAGCCTGCCCGCCCGCGCTCCCGGTTCGCCGGCGGCCGTGTTCTTCGTCGTGCTGACGCGCGCGACGGCGCAGGTCAGCAGCGCCGTCGCGATGGTGTCGCTCCCGGCGGTCCCTCCGCCGCTCCCGGCGACCGCTGTCGGAGCAGCGGGAGGCGGCGGATCGGCCGGCGCGGCGTCCGCGCTCCCGCAGGGCGACCCGACCGCACACGAACCGGTCGTGTCCGCTCCCGTCGGGCAGGACCTCTTGCTCCTCCTCGGGGCCGTGCTGGTGGCGGTGGGAGGCATCGCGGGCGTGATCGGGCTGGTGCGCTCGGTGCGCACCCGCGACGGGTTGTCCTGACCCCGCCGCACCCCAGCGCCTCGCACCCCATGACAAACGTCACCCCGATTCCCTGACAAGGCCCCTGCGCCCCCGTCCGCGCCGCCCGGCACTCTGAGATGGTGAACCAGTCACCAGCCATCCGCCTCAGCGGCCTCCGCAAGTCGTTCGGGTCGCTCACCGCCGTCGACGGCGTCGACCTCACCGTGCACGCCGGGGAGGTCATCGCCCTCCTCGGCCCCAACGGCGCCGGCAAGTCCACCACCATCGACCTCGCGCTGGGCCTCGCCCGCCCGAGCGCCGGCACCGCCGAGCTGTTCGGCGCCGACCCGCGGCGCGCGATCCGGGAGGGCCGGGTCGGGGCCATGCTGCAGGGCGGCGCGCTCCTCCCTACCCTCACGGTCGCCGAGTCCGTGGCGCTCGTCGCGTCAGCGCACAAGCATCCGCTCAGCGTCGCCGAGGCGTTGGAGCGGGCGCGCTGCACCGAGATCGCCAAGCAGCGCGTCGCCAAGCTGTCCGGCGGCCAGATGCAGCGGGCGCGGTTCGCGGTCGCCGTCGTCTCGAACCCCGACCTGCTGTTCCTCGACGAGCCGACCGCCGCCATGGATGTGGAGGCCCGGCGCACCTTCTGGCTCTCGATGCGGGAGTTCACCGACCAGGGCCGCACCGTCGTCTTCGCCACCCACTACCTCGACGAGGCCGACGCGTACGCCGACCGGATCGTCATGCTCGCCCGCGGCCGCGTCGTCGCCGACGGCACCCCGGCCGAGGTGAAGGCCGTCGTCTCGGGACGCCGGATCGCCGCGACCGCCGGCTTCGCCTGGACGCCGGCCGTCGCCGCCGAGCTCGCCGCACTGCCCGGGGTCCGCTCGGTCGACCAGCGCGCGGGCCGCCTCAGCCTCGTCAGCGACGACTCGGACGCCACGCTCCGGGCCCTCCTCGCCGCGCACGACGACCTCCACGACATCGAGGTCACGGCGCACACGATGGACGACGCGTTCCTCGCCCTCACCGAAGGCCGGGATGCCGCCGCGCCGCAACAACAACAGCAGCCGCACACCCACCCCGAAGGAGCCCTCCGATGAGCATCGCCTACCTGGGCCGCGAGTCCCTGCGCCAGCTCAAGAACATGCGCGCCATGATCTTCACCCTCGCCGTCCCGCTCGTCATGCTGCTGGCCTTCGGCGGCACGTTCGGAGGCCGCGGCCAGGTCGACCCCGTCACCCACCTCCCGTGGATCGTCGTCACCACCATCCAGGTCGCCGCGTACGGCGGCATGATGGCCGCCCTCTCGCAGGCGTTCAACATCGTCACCGAGCGCTCGCTCGGCTGGAACCGCCAGCTGCGGATCACCCCGCTCAGCGGCACCGGCTACCTGGTGTCCAAGGTGGTCGCCGCACTGGCGCTCGCGCTGTTCAGCATCGCCGTGATCGTCGCCGTGTCGCTCATGCTGTACCGGCCCGACCTGCCCGCGGTGAGCTGGCTGCTCGCCTGTCTCGCCATCTGGGTCGGCGTCGTGCCGTTCGCCCTCCTCGGCATCCTGATCGGCCAGTTCGCCAAGCCGGAGTTCGCGCAGCCCCTGTTCATGGCCGTGTTCATGGGCATGGCGGTGCTGGGCGGCCTGTGGATCCCGCTGCAGATCTTCCCCGCCTGGGTCGCGAACGTCGCGAAGGCGGTGCCGTCGTACTGGCTCAACCGCGTCGGTCAGCTCGGCGCGCTGCAGAGCGGCGACGCACTGACGCCGGCGCTCGTGCTCACCGCGTGGACGCTCGCCCTCGGCGCGCTGATCGTGTGGCGCTACCGGCGCGACGCGGCGCGCGGCTGAGCCGCGGGCGACAGGCCACGGCTGGCTAGGGTAGGGACGTGTTCAGCAGCGAGGTCGACGAGTACCGGCCCACCGGGGTGTGGGCCCGGCTGACGCACCGGTCGGCCTTCCGCTGGTATCCCGGCGCGCTGATCGGCCTGCTCTACCAGATCTCCACCCTCATCGGCGTGTGGGCCTCGTCCGGCGCCCTGACCACCAAGATCATCACGACCGCCCTGCTCATGCTCGTGTACCTGGGCTTCCTCGCCCTCCCGCCGATCCTCTGGTGGGAGGGCGAGCGCACGCGTCTCATCGGTGTGTTCGCCTATTTCGCGCTGACGCTGACCCTCATCCCGCTGGTCGGCATCGACACGCTGTGGACGTGGGTCTACGTGGCGTGCGTGGCCGGGATGTCGATCGGCCGCACCTGGGTCTCCGCGACGATCATCGGCGCCCTCGGTGCGGTGCAGCTGATCGTGTTCCTGCTCGCCGGGACCTTCGACGACGACTGGTACATCGCGCTGATCACGGTCTCCATCGGCATCATGATGAGTGCGTTCGCCCGCCAGATCGACACCCTCCGCCGGCTGCGCAACGCACAGGGCGAGATCGCCCGGCTGGCCGTGGTGGAGGAACGGGCGCGGTTTTCCCGCGACATGCACGACGTCGTCGGGCACTCGCTCACCGTGGTGACGGTGAAGTCGGAGCTCGCGCGCCGCCTCATCCCCGTCGATGCCCGCCGCGCGGAGGAGGAGCTCGCCGACATCGAACGGCTCACCCGCTCGGCCCTCGCCGACCTCCGCGCCGCCGTCGCCGGCTACCGCGAGATGACCCTGTCCACGGAGCTGGCCGCCGCCCAGGCGGGACTGGCCGCCGCCGACATCCACGCCCACCTGCCGCGCAACGGCGAGGACGTCGCGCCCGAGCTGCGCGAGCTCTTCGGCTGGGTGCTGCGGGAGGGCGTGACGAACGTGATCCGGCACTCCGGCTCGCGCAACTGCTGGGTGACGGTGGAGCCGGACGCGCTGCACATCGAGGACGACGGCCGCGGGCCGGCCCCGTTCGGCACGGAGCGGCGCGATCTCGTGCGCGGCTCGGGCATCGCGGGGCTCGCGGACCGCGCCCGCGCGTTCGGGGCGGCGGTGACGGTGGAGGCCGGGCCGCGCGGCGGGACGCTGCTGACGGTGAGGAGGGCCGCGTGACCATCCGCCTGCTGCTCGCCGACGACCAAGCCCTCGTGCGCGGCGCGCTCGCGGCGCTGCTCGACCTGGAGGCGGACCTGGAGGTCGTCGCCCAGGTGGGCCGGGGCGACGAGGTGCTCGAGGCGGCGCGCGCGTCCTCCGCGGACGTCGCGCTGCTCGACGTGGAGATGCCCGGCCTCGACGGCATCCAGGCGGCGGCACTGCTCGCGCGCGAACTGCCGTCCTGCCGGTCGCTGATCGTGACGACGTTCGGCCGCCCTGGCTACCTGCGGCGGGCGATGGAGGCCGGCGCGGCCGGCTTCATCGTGAAGGACACGCCCTCCGGCCAGCTCGCGGACGCCGTCCGTCGGGTGGCCTCCGGACTGCGCGTGGTCGATCCGGCCCTGGCGGCCGAGTCGCTGGCGTCGGGGGCTTCGCCGCTGACGCTGCGGGAGGCCGAGGTGCTCGCCGTGGCCGGCCAGGGCGGGACGATCACCGACATCGCCCGGCGGCTGCACCTCAGCGACGGGACCGTGCGCAACCACCTGTCGAGCGCGATCGGCAAGACCGGTGCGCGCAACCGCTCCGAGGCGGTCGCGATCGCGACGCGGCAGGGCTGGCTCTGAGCGGTGCCGGCCACGCGCGGCTGTGCCGCGTCGCTGCGTCGTCGTCAGATCAGGGCGACCGGCCGGGTGATTGCCGGCGGCTGCTCGCGGACCGGCTGCTCGCGCTCAGGGCGCGGTGCGGTCAGGCGCGCTTCGGCGTCTCGGTCTCGCTGTCCTCGTAGTCGTCCTCGGCCTCGTCGTACTCGGAGGTCTCCTCGTCGCCGTCGGGGTCGTAGTCGGCCCACGCGTCGTATTGGTGCTCGTCGTCGTGGTGGGAATGTCCGGTGAGCTCACGCTCGAGCGCGTCGTAGTTGACGTTCGGACTGAACGACTTCAACTGACGAGCGATCTTGGTGTGCTTTGCCTTTTGACGGCCGCGCCCCATGCGTGACCCCCTTTTGGTCGTGCCCGGGGAATGGCACCCGGGGATCCAACAGAAACAGTGAAAACTAGCATCGAGTTTAGCATGGTGACCCCCATGGCCCCCGAGTTACCGCACAGCGACGGATGATGGAATGAGCGCGTGATCAGTGGCATGACCGACACCCAGGTGGTGATCGTCGGCGCGGGCCAGGCCGGGCTCGCGGTCGCTTACTACCTGCGCCGGTTCGAGCTGGTCCCCGGGCACGATTTCGTCCTCCTCGACCGCGGCCCAGGCACGGGTGGCGCGTGGCAGCACCGCTGGGACGCGCTGCGTCTCGGGAGCGCCCATCACGTGAACGACCTCCCGGGAATGGCGGAGCTGGGTCTCAGCTTCGACACCGCCGACCGCGCCCTCCCGGCCAAGGACATCGTCGCGGGCTACTACCGCCGCTACGAGGAGCACTACGGCCTCGAAGTGCAGCGCCCGGTGACCGTCTCGCGGGTCTTCGACCGCGGCGCGGACCTGGTCGTCGCGCACGACCGCGGCGAGACGCGCACGCGCGTCGTTGTGAACGCGTCCGGCACCTGGGGCGCGCCGTTCATCCCGTGGTATCCGGGGATGAACGACTTCGCCGGCCGTCACCTGCACACGTCGTCGTACGTGTCGGCGGAGGAGCTCGCCGGGCAGTCGGTCGTCGTCGTCGGCGGCGGCACGAGCGCGATCGGCTTCCTGCTGGAGCTGGACGGCGTCGCAGCCGACCTGACCTGGGCGACCCGTCGCCCGGTGGACTTCCGCGACGAGTCGGAGCTGACGATCGAGGGCGGCGTGGCCGCAGTGTCGGCGCAGGATGCCGCGGCACGCGCCGGCCAGGCGCTCCCCAGCATCGTGAGCGGCACCGGCGTGCCCCGCACCCGACGCATCGCGGCCGGGATCGACCGCGGCCTCCTCGTGGAGCGCGGGATGTTCTCCCGCATCGAGAGCGACGGCGTCGTCTGGGCGGACGGCACGAAGACGAACGCGGACGCGATCATCTGGGCCACCGGCTTCCGCCCGGAGCTGCGCCACCTCTCACCGCTGAAGCTGCGCGAGAAGACCGGCGGTCTGACGGTCGCGTCGGGAGCCTCGTGGCACGATCCGCGGATCTTCCTGGCGGGCTACGGCCCGCAGGCGAGCACGATCGGCGCGAACCGCGCCGGCCGCGTCATCGCCCGCCAGATCATGGCGCAGCTCTAGCCGCGAGCCGCACCCGCCCTTCCGCCCAGCCGAACCAGCGAAGGGCACGTTGGTGTCACTTCCGCGGGCGAAAAGCGACGACAACGTGCCCCTCGGGTTGGTCGGGGCGGGCTTGGGGTGGGGCGGGAGCGGTGCGGGTCAGACGTCCAGGTCGCGGGGGGCGCCGGCGAAGCGCAGGCCGTTGACCCGGATCGTGCCGGCGCCCGGGGTCGGCCGTGCGTCGAACGACCCCTCCTGGGCATCGGCGCGGAGTCCCAGCCGGGCGGAGAGCACCGCGACGGCCGCCGCGGCCGACCAGGCCTGCGGGCGGCAGGCGGCCGGGTAGGGGATCGGAGCGCTGGTCTGGTCGGCGGGGTCGCCGGAGTGCAGCTCCGGCATCCGGTAGCCGAAACCCTCGGCGGCGGCCAGCAGACCGTCGGCGAGGAGGTCGGCCTCGGCCGTGTGGCCGTCCCGCGTCAGTCCCGCGATCGCGATCGCGGTGTCGTGCGCCCACACCGAGCCGCCGTGGTAGCTGAGCGGCCAGTACCCGCCCGAGTCGGTCGACATGGTGCGCAGGCCGTAGCCCGAGGACAGCTCGGGCGATGCCAGCCGCCGCGCGATGAGGGCGGACTGCTCAGGGCTGAGGATGCCGGTGCCGAGCAGGTGGCCGATGTTGCTGGTCACGGTGTCGACCTTCCGTTTGGCCGCGTCGAGCGCGACGGCCGGGTAGGCGCCGTCGGGGTCGTCGATCCAGAACGCCTCCCCGAAGCGGTCCTTGAGGTGGGCGGCCCAGCCGCGCCACTCGTCCCCGCCCGACATCCCGAACGCGTCGAGCAGCTCGGCGCCGCCCACCGCGGCCTCGTAGGCGTAGCCCTGGACCTCGCAGAGCGCGATCGGACCGTCCGCGAGCGAGCCGTCCTTCCATTGGATGGAATCGCCCGAGTCCTTCCACCCCTGGTTGGCGAGGCCATGCCCGGTGGTGTCGACGTACTCCAGGAACCCATCGTGGTCGCTGTCGCCGTAGTCGCGCATCCAGGCGAGTGCGGCCTCCATCGCCGGGAGCAGCTCCCGGACCTCGTCCGTCGGCATGCCCCACTTCCACGCGTCGTGCAGGAGGGCGATCCAGAGCGCGGTCGCGTCGACCGTGCCATAGTACAGCGGAGGCAGCAGCACGTCCTCGCCCGGGATGGCCAGCGCGGCGGGCCGCAGCTCGTGCATGATCTTGCCGGGCTGCTCGGCGGTGTCGGCGACGCTCTCGGTGCCCTGGAAGTGCGCCAGCACGCGGAGCGTGGACGCGGCGATGTCGGTGCCGAGCGGAAGCAGCAGCCGCGCCGCCCAGAGCGAGTCGCGCCCGAACAGCGTGAAGAACCACGGAGCGCCGGCCGCGAGGAAGGTGTCGTCCGGCCGCGCCGTGGTCGACATCCGCAGCGACTGGAGGTCGGCCAGCGCCCGGTCGAGCCAGGAGGACAGCCGCGAGTCGCCGCTCTGCACCCGGAACGCCGCCCAATCGGCGGACGCAGCGGCGCCCGCGACGACCGCGGTCGGGTCGTCGACGTCGATGGTCCACTCCAGCGCCACGTGCCCGTGCGCCGGCACCTCGACGTCCCAGACGAGCGTGGCGTCCTGGCCGTCGACGGAGACACGCGAGCCGGGCGCGGTGAGCGTCGCGCTGACCGGGCCCGAGCGGAAGACGAGGCCGTCATGCGTTGGCGCTGCTTCACCGGTGCCGGAGGCGGAATCGCCGCGCGTGCCCACGCCGGAGGCGGTGTACGCCGCCCCGCTTTGTCGCCTCGCGCCGGACCGGGGAGCCTCAGCCACCCGCCGACCGAGCACGCGCTCGACCGACACGGGGTGCTCCGCGCCGGTCAGGCCGGCCTTGATCGTCTGCATCGGCGTGAAGTCGCCGCGCACCGCGACCTCGACGGTCGTCGCGATGGGTGTGCGGAGGGCGTTGTGCAGCACGATCCGCTCGCGCAGGCTCCCCGCCGCGACCGTTCGGGTGCGGTCAAGCCGGACCCGGGGATCGGCGGTGGCATCGTCGATCCGGCGGGCCAGCGAGGTGAAGACGGCGCTCGCCGCGTCAGGGCCGGCGGTGGCGATGTGCTCGGGGGCGTCGCCGCCGACGGTCAGGAGGATGCGGTCGAGCACCCGGAGGTCCGAGTGGTAGAAACCGTGGATCCCGCTGCCGTCGATGGCGCCGTCCGCGGCGGACCAGGCTTGGCTGGGCGCGGTGAGCACCACGACGCTGTCGTGCAGCAGGGGTTGGAGCGGCTGGGTCATCGGGGCTTTCGCGCCTCCTCGATCGTGGGCGTGGTGGGGGAAGTGGTGGTGGACGTGGACGGCGAGGACCTGGTGCCCGTTGGTGACGGGCCAGCCCCCGGAAGCGACAGCACGCGCGGTTCGAGCCGCGACTCCGTCACCCCCGGCCTCCCGTGCGCCTCCGAGCGCCGGATGCGCCACACGGCCGCGTCCTCCCGCTCGGCGAGGACATCCACGAGCGTCGTGCCCTGGTAGACGAGTCCGGTGCCCTCTTCGAGTGCGTAGCCCTCCGGCAGCTCGCCCGAGGCGACCGCCGCCTGGTGGGCGAGACGGCGCCGCGGATCCGAGTCGTAGTGCACCGCGAGCGAGCCGGGGAGCAGGCCGAGGCCGTCGGGGAGGGCGGAGATGTCCGGTCCCCGGGATGCGGTGGTGCCGCCCTCGTGCCAGCACAGCGCGCCCGCCGAGCCGCCCGCGAGCACGACCCCGCGCTCCCAGGCCTCGGCGAGGATGCGGTCGAGTCCGTGGGCGCGCCAGATCGCGAGCAGGTTGAGCAGGCTTCCGCCGCTGACCCACACCACGTCGTGGGCGAGCAGGTGCGCGCGCAGGTCGGGGATGTTCGGGTGCGGGAAGAAGCGCACGTGGCTGGCGTCGACCCCGGCGGCGCGTGCGGCCTCCAGCTCGGCGCCCTCGACGTGGCGCTGATCGCCGCCCGCGGTGTTGATGTGCGTCACCCGGGGGCGGCGGCCGACCACCTGCGCCAGCTCGATCGCGTGGTGGAGCAGGGGGCCGTAGAGCGAGTCGGTCCAGTCTCCCGCGACGAGCCCGCCGCAGGTGGCCACGATGGTGGGCGCGATGGCGGTCATTCCTTCACCGCCCCGTCGCTGGAGTTCATGATGCGGCGCTGGAAGATGAAGAACAGCACCGCCACCGGGATGGTCATGATCGCAGCCGCAGCGAGCTTGAGCGGGTACTGACTGCCCTGGCTGAGCTGTCCGCTCGCGAGCCCGGCGACGCCCTTGGTCAGGGTGGTGAGGGCCGGGTCCTGGGTCGACACGATGAAGTGCGCCAGCTCGTTCCACGAGCCCTGGAACGACAGGATGATGATCGTGATGAGCGCCGGCCGCGCCATCGGCAGCACGATCGACCAGAACACCCGGAACGTGCCGGCGCCGTCGATGCGCGCCTGCTCCTCTACGCTCGCCGGGATGGACTCGAAGAAGCCCTTCATGATGAAGACGCCGGCCGCGTCGGTCAGCAGCGGCAGGATCATGCCGCTGTAGGAGTCGTACATGCCGAGCTGGTTGATCACGAGGAACTTCGGGATGAGCAGCACCACCATCGGCACCGACATGACCGCGACGAGCCCGGCGAACACGAACCCGCGGCCGCGGAAGTGCAGCCGGGCGAGCGCGTAGCCGGCGAGCGAGTCGAAGAACACCCGGCCGAGGGTCACGAAGACGGTGACGATCGCCGAGTTCATGAACCAGATCGGGAAGTCCGAGTTGAGGAACAGCTTGGTGTACGCCGCCGTCGTCCAGACCTGGGGGATGAGCGACACCGGGTTGGCCGTCGCGTCCGCGTCGGTCTTGAAAGAGGTCGCGATCTGGATGAGGAACGGCATGATGTACACGACAGCCAGGGCGATGAGGATCGCATAGCTGACGGACCTGCCGACGAGACTCCCGGTGCTGCGGCGTCGCCGGCCCGCCGTTCGCGTCGCAGGGCCGCCCGGCGATGTCGCCACCTGAGGCGCGACGGTCGGGGTGGTGGTCGCGGTCATCCCAGGCCTCCCTTCATGGCGGAGCCGGACGAACTGCTCGGCGCCGTGGATGCGATGAGCGCCGCGTCGTAGGGACGCATCCGCCGCTTGGACACCTTCCGCTCCCGCAGCACCCAGCGCTGGAAGATCGTGAACGCCACGATGATGACGAACAGGATGAACGCGATGGCGGCGCCCTGGCCCCACTCCTGGTTGCCGAACGAGGTCTGGTACGAGAGGTATGCGGGGGTGAGGGTCGTCTTGCTCGGCGCGCCCTTGCTGCCGGTGTAGATCTGGTCGAAGACCTGCCAGCAGCCGATCAGGCCGAGGGTGAGGACCGTGAAGAGCGTGGGGCGCAGCTGCGGCAGCGTGATCCGCCAGAACCGCTGCCACCCGTTGGCGCCGTCCATCATGGCGGCCTCGGTGATGTCGCCGCCCAGGTTCTGCAGGGCCGCGATGAAGAGCAGCATGAACGTGCCGCTCGTGGTGAACACCGCCATCACGATGTAGGCCGTCATCGCGACGGAGGGACCACCCAGCCAGTCCCACCAGGAGACGCCGAGCAACGTGTTCTGGGTGAGGGCGGCCGGCCCGGTCGTGACGCCGAACAGGCCGAGGAAGTTGTGGATGATGCCGCTCGGGTCGTTGAACCAGTTCGGTCCGTTGATCCCGAACCAGGACAGCGCCTTGTTGACCGCGCCCGAGGTGCTGAACAGGAACAGCCACAGCACGGTGATGGCGACCGAGCTGGTCACCGAGGGGAAGTAGAAAGCGGTGCGGAAGAAGCCGCGGCCGCGGAGGACGGCCCGGTTGACGAGCACGGCGAGGAAGAGTGCGATGCCGGTCTGGACCGGGACCACGAGCACGACGTACCAGGCGTTGTTCTTCAGCGCCATGCCGAAGTCCTGCTCGGCGAGCCCGCCGCCCGCGAGGAGCGTGGAGTAGTTCTGGAGCCCGACGAAGTTCACGTCGGACGAGAAGGGGCTGCCGCGCCCGCCCCAGTCGGAGAAGCTGACCCACAGCGCCATGAGCACCGGGATGACGAGGAACACGCCGAGCAGCAGGATGACCGGGGCGGTGAACAACCACCCCGAGGCGGCCTCGCCGCGCCGGATTCCGGAACGGCGAGACCGACTCGTGGCTTGCGACATGGTGGGTGCGGTCCTTACTTCAGCAGCGCTTCGAGGTTCTTCTGCGTGGCGTCGAGGATCGTCTTCGGGTCGCTCGTGGCCAGTGTCTCCAGCTTGCTGTTGAGGTCGGTCACGACGTCGGCCGAGCCCTTGGCGGTCGGGACGCCCTTGGCGTAGTCTGCGGCGTCGAGGAACGGCACCAGGTCGGGGTTGGCCGACTTCCACTCGCTCGCGGCCGACTTGATGGAAGGCATCGGGCCGAACGCCTTGGAGAAGGCGAGCTGGTCGCTCTTGCTGGTCAGCTTCTCGACGAGCTTGAGGGCGGCGGCCTGGTTGGGGCTGTCGGCGGCGATGCCCCAGCAGTTGGTGAACTGCAGCGTGCCCTGACCGGCCGGACCGGCGGGGAGCTCGGCGACCTGGTACTTGATGTTCGGGAAGTCGGACTTCATGGCGCCGGTGATCCAGTTGCCCTCGATGGTCATCGCGGCCAGGCTCTTGCCGAACGCCTCGCCGCCCCAGCCGGCGCCGAGGTCCTTGGCGTACTTGAGGTCGCCCGCGTTGAGCATCTGCTTGACGAAGTCGAGCGCCTTGACGTTGGCGTCGCTGTTCGCGGTGGCCTTGGTGCTGTCGTCGTTCATCAGGTTTCCGCCCGCCTGCACCATGAACGAGCCGATGCGCGCGTACTCGCCCGAGATGCCGAGGCCGACGTGGCCGTTGCCGGTGAGCTTCTTCGAGACGGCCTCGAGCTGGTCCCAGGTCTTGGGGATGTCGCTGTCGGTGAGGCCGGCGGCGCTCCACATGTCCTTGTTGATGATGAGCTGGAGGGTGGAGAAGTCCTTCGGCGCGCAGTAGAACTTGCCGTCGTAGGTGAAGGACTTGACCAGGCTCGGGTAGAAGTCGCCCTTGTTGGCGAGCTGGTCGCCGTACGCGAGCAGCGAGCCGTTGGAGGCGTAGCCGGCGAGCGCGTCGGTCGAGAGGTAGAACACATCCGCGGGCTTCTTCGCCGCGAAGCCCTGCGCGAGCTGCTGGTTGAGGTCGCTCGCGGCGACGACGCTGGCCTTGGTGCCGGAGCTCGACGACCAGTCGCCGACGGCCGACTTGACGGCCGCCGTCTCGGCGTCGCCGGACGAGCCGATCATGACGGTCAGCGCCTTGTTCGACGAGGTGAGCTTGCCGGTGTCGCTGCTGCCGCTGCCGCCGCCGAAGCCGGAGCCGCAGGCGGTGAGGGCGAGTGCGGCCGCGGCGGCGACGGCGCCGCCCGCGAGCCAGCGGGATGTGATTCTTCGCATGTGTTTCTCTCCTTGGTGTGAGTGTGCCCGAACGGCCGGGCTCACGCGGTGGGGTCGCCGAAGTCGTGGAACGAGCGCGCTGGACGGGGACCTGTGGAGGACATCGCCGGTGCGGCGGTGGTGGTGGCCGGGATGGCCCGCTGCTCTGCGCGCATCCGACCTCCTGTGGTCTCGTTCCGGGGGGGACATTCCTTTGATCGTTCAAATTCGATGCTGCTAGAGTGCTTTTGAACGATCAAACGGGATCGCTGTCACCATAGTCACGGCCTTCGGGACGTGTCAAGCGGGGCAGCGGACGAGCACAGGTAATGTCTGAACAACCGGGAAGGAGCAGCATGGGCGCACAGCCGACGGTGAGCGACGTCGCCGACGCCGCGGGCGTGTCGCGCCAGACCGTCTCCAACGTGCTGAACACCCCGGCGATCGTCCGTCCGGAGACCCGCGAGCGCGTCGAGGCCGCCATCCGGTCGCTCGGCTACCGTCCGCACGCCTCCGCGCGCCGGCTCCGCACGCAGAAGAGCTCCACCATCGGCATCCGGCTCGACCCGATGACGCGCGACGGCATCTCCGGCAGCGTGCTCGATCGCTTCCTGCACGCGCTCACCGAGCAGGCCGACCGCAAGGGGCTTCGCGTTCTGCTGTTCACGGCCGACGGACCCGAGGACGAGATCGAGCAGTTCCGCCGGCTCTCGGAGGGAGCCGACGTCGACGCGTTCGTGCTGACCTCCACCTTCCACGGCGACCCGCGCACCGAGTGGCTCATCGAGCACGGCCAGTCCTTCGTCACGTTCGGCCGACCGTGGGGCATCGACGACATGACCGACCCGCTGCACCTGTGGGTGGACGTGGACGGCCGCGCCGGCCTGCGGGAGGCCACGGACCACTTCCTCGGCCTCGGGCTGCGGCGGATCGGCTACCTCGGCTGGCCCGCCGGCTCGGGCACCGGTGACGACCGCCGCGCGGGCTGGCTGGAGGCGATGCGGGTGGCCGGCGCCGTCGACGACGCGACCCTGGCGACGCTCGAGGAGGTCTCCGAGGACGGGGTGACCTTCGGCGCGGAGGCCATGCGCCGGCTCTCCGCGCGCGTCGACGTGGAGGCTGTGGTCTGCGCCTCCGACTCGCTCGCCCTGGGCGCCCTGACGGCGACGGGCGGCCGCATCCCGGTGACCGGCTACGACGACACCCCGGTCGCCGCCTCGCTCGGTTTCTCCAGCGTGCGCCAGCCGCTCGAGGAGGTGGCCGCCGGCGTGCTCGAACTGCTGACGGGCGCACACGGTGGCCGCGTGCAGTCGGTCGTCGATGACCCGGCGCACCGGCTCGTGACCCCGACGCTCGTTGTCCGCGAGGGCGGGAGCCTCATCGGCGGTCGCTGAGCGGTCGCGGCCGAAACCCGCCGGAAACCCGCGCCGGTGACAATGGAGGCATGACTCCACAAGAGCCGAACGCCGCAGCGCCACGAGCGCAGCACCCGGACCTACCCCAGCACTCGCCCACACCACAGCGCATCCCCGTCACCGTCTCGATCACCCGCCGGGTCGACCCCGCCCGCCTCCCCGAGGTCACCCACTGGGTGCAGGCCGGCGTCAATCTCGCCAACACCTACGAGGGCTTCCTCGGCTCGGGCTGGGTGCGCGCGCACGCCGACTCGCACGAGTGGCACATGCTCTACCGCTTCGCGGACGCCGCGTCACTGGAGGCCTGGGAGGCCTCCGACGCCCGCGCCGACTGGCTCTACGAGGGCCGCGAGCTGGTCGAGGTGTCGCGCGTGGAGCGCCGCACGGGCATCGAGGGCTGGTTCGACGAGCCTCAGCCCGGCGTGCCGCCCGCGCCGCCGCGCTGGAAGCAGGCCGTGACCATCTGGCTCGGCTTCTTCCCGCTCTCGCTCGCCTTCACTTACGTCACCTTCTACCTGGTGCCCGGCTGGCATCAGCTCTGGCCGCTCGCGACCGTCCTCATCACGACGCTCCTGCTGACGCCGACGATGACGTACCTCCTTCTCCCCTACGTCACCCGCCTCCTGCATCCCTGGCTCGCCCGCCCGCGCCGCTGACTCCAGCCATCCGTTCCGGAGTCGTGCACGCCTCGCGCGGCGTGTCGCGTACACAACTCCGGAACTGATGGCGTGGGCGGGGTCGGGGATGTCCCTGAGGCAACCCTGAGATTCGCGGCGGGCGCTTGCGCGCGGCCTACTCGCGATATATCGTGAATACGTCAACATCGCGATATATCGCGAGTCACCGAAGCAAGGAGCGCAAGAGCATGGCACAGGAGAAGTGGCTCATCCAGCCCGGCGAGAGCCGCACGATCGACGTGGAGCTGGTCCGCTCCCTCAAGGTCGGGCTGCTGGGCGGCCAGATCGACATCATCGGCCACGACGAGCCGGGAGCGCGGGTGGAGGTCCACTCGGTGTCCGGCCGCGACCTCAAGGTCAGCATCGACGAGGACCGCCTCGAGATCGACCACCCGCAGCTGCGCTGGGACAACTTCATCGACGTCTTCAAGTCGATGAGGTCCAGCGCGCGCGCCGACGTCAGCGTGCTGGTGCCGCGCGACGTCGTCCTGAAGTTCGGCGTGGTCTCCGCCGGCGCCCTCATCTCGGGCCTGAAGACCGACGCCCGGCTCAGCACGGTCTCCGGTGACGTCGTCATCGACGGCCTCGTGGGCAACCTGGAGCTCAACTCGGTCAGCGGCGAGCTGTCCGCCCGCGGCCACACCGGCCGCATCAGCGCGCACACGGTCTCGGGGGACATCACCGCGACCGGCACGATCCCGCGCTTCAGCGCCGACGGCGTCTCCGCCGACATCATGGTGGACCTCGCCGGCACCCCGGACGAGGTCCAGATCAACACCGTCTCGGGCGACACGACCATCCGCATCCCGGAGGCCCTCGGCGCCCGCTACCGGGCGAACACGGTCTCCGGCCGCGTCCAGCTCGACAACGTCATGGTCGTCGGCTCCGCCGGAAAGGGGTACACCGCGACCACCGGCAGCCTCGACGGCTCGTGGGTCGACATCACCGTCAACTCCGTCTCGGGCGCCGTCTCGGTGCTCCGCAGCACCACTGCTCGCGGGGAGGCGTCGGCGTGACTCCCGTCTTCGCCCACGGCAGTCTCCGGCTCTACCTGCTGAGTCTCCTGGCGGAGGAGCCGCGCCACGGCTACGAGCTCATCCAGGCGCTGAGCGACCGGTTCGGCGGCACCTATGTGCCGAGCGCCGGCACCATCTACCCCCGGCTGGCGAAGCTGGAGGAGGAGGGGCTGGTCACCAAGACGACCGACGGCCGCAAGACGGTCTACGCCATCACCGACGCCGGCCGTGCCGAGCTCGCCGCCCGCGAGCCCGAGCTGGACGCGATCGAAGACGAGGTCACCGACTCCGTCCGCCGACTCGCCGACGAGGTCCGTGCCGGCGTGAACGACGCGATGCGCACCCTGCGCGCCGAGCTGGCCTCGGCGGCGCGGGAGGCCAAGCGCGACGCGACCAGGGTCGATCCGCGCCAGGAGGCGCGCGAGGCCGGACGAGACGCCCGCGCGGCCGCGAACGCCGCCGCGCGGGAGGCCGAGGTCGCCATCAACGAGTTCCGTCAGCAGCTGCGGACCGACCTGCGTTCCCAGGCGGCGCGCGGCGCTCTCCCAGAGAACGTCGTGCCGCTTCTCAAGGACGAGCTCACTCGCGTGCGGCGCGCTGTCGTGGAGGCGCTGGGCCGGGTCTGAATCGCCCGGTGAGCGCGGATTTCCTCAAGACGCACAGAAAGTCTCAGCCCATGCTCATCTCGCTCCCAGTGAGACCGATGACGAGCCCGCTACCGCGAGATTCCGCGGCGACGGACGCTCAGCGAGGCGCCGACCCAGTGTTGCCAGAATCACATCCCGGTGACGGTGCAACGCGCCGACTTGACAGTGTTTTAGCAGCGAGTATTCTCGACCCTCGTGACAAATGAGGGGAGATCCCCGAAGCGCTGGTTGATCGGCGACCCGCTTCCGAGTGAGAAACTCGAAGGACAGCTGCTCCCGAAGCACCTCGCCCTACCCATTTTCGCCAGCGACGCGCTCTCGAGCGTCGCGTACGCTCCGCAGGAACTCCTGATGATCCTGCTGCTCGGCGGGCTGGCGTTCCTCACCTTCGCTCCCTGGGTCGCCGCGGCGGTCGTCGTGCTGCTCATCACCGTCGTGCTCAGCTACCGGCAGCTCGTCAAGGCCTACCCCTCGGGAGGCGGCGACTACGAGGTGGCGCACAAGAACCTGGGTGAGAAGGCCGGCCTCGTCGTGGCCTCCGCCCTCCTCGTCGACTACGTGCTGACTGTGGCCGTGTCGGTCGCCTCCGGCGTCGACAACGTCATCTCGGCGCTGCCGTTCCTCGCGCCGTGGCGCGTCGAGCTCGCGGTGATCTGCGTGATCATCCTCGCCGCGGTGAACCTCCGCGGCGTCCGGGAGTCGAGCAAGGCGTTCGCGCTCCCGACCTACATCTTCATCGGCAGCATCTTCGTGATGATCGTCACCGCTCTCGTCCGCACGGCGCTCGGCGACGCGCCGGTCGCCGAGTCGGCGGGGTACACGGTGCACGCGAGCAGCCTCACGCAGGCCGCGGTGGTGCTGCTGCTCCTGCGCGCGTTCTCCAGCGGCTGTTCGGCGCTGACCGGTGTGGAGGCCGTGGCCAACGGCGTGCCCGCCTTCCGCACCCCGAAGATCCGCAACGCCCGCACCACGCTCGGGCTGATGGGCGGCATCGCGATCGTCCTGTTCGCCGGCCTCACCGCCACCGCCCTGATCAGCGGCGTGCACTACGCGGAGAACCCGTGCGACCTCCAGGGCTGGGCTCAGTGCGCGACCTCCCCGCAGCGCTCGCTGATCGCGCAGATCGCGGCGGCGACGTTCGGCAACAACACCTTCTTCTTCTTCATCGTGCAGGCCGCCACGGCGGTCGTGCTGCTGCTGGCCGCGAACACCGCGTTCAACGGCTTCCCGCTGCTCGGCTCGGTGCTCGCCCGCGACTCCTACGCCCCGAAGGCGCTCAACACCCGCGGCGACCGCCTCGTCTACTCGAACGGCATGATCCTGCTGGCGCTCGCCGCCACGGTCCTGCTGCTCGTCTACCAGGCGAACCTGACCCAGCTCATCCAGCTCTACATCATCGGTGTGTTCGTGTCGTTCACGCTCGGCCAGTCCGGGATGGTGAAGCACTGGGTCACGCTGCTGCGCGGCAGCGGAAAAGACGGCAACGCCGTGCTGAGCTCGCGCGAGCGCAGCAGCATCGTCCGCTCGCTCTGCATCAACGCGTTCGGCGCGACGCTGACGTTCGTCGTCCTCATCGTCGTGACGATCACCAAGTTCACGCACGGCGCGTACCTCGTCTTCATCTTCATGCCGATCCTCTGGTTCCTGATGCTCGGCGTGAACCGGTACTACCGGGATGTCGAGAAGGAGATCGAGGTCGACCCGGTCACGACCTTCGGCAGCGTCGGCGACCACGCGATCGTGCTCATCGGCAAGATGCAGAAGCCGGCCCTCAAGGCCCTGGACTACGCGATCGCCGCCCGGCACGACTCGATCGAGGCGGTGCACGTCTCGATCGAGGAGGAGAGCACCCAGAAGCTGCAGCGGCAGTGGATCGAGCAGAACATCCATGTGCCGCTCACCGTCATCGAGTCGCCCTACCGCGAGTTCGGCGTGCCGCTGATCAAATACCTCAAGCACCGCCGCGAGGAGCACGGCTCCGAGGTGGTCACGGTCTACCTGCCGCAGTACATCGTCGGCCACTGGTGGGAGTCGCTGCTGCACAACCACCGGGCCCGCCGGCTGAGCAAGCAGCTGATGCTCTGCCACGGCGTCACCGTGGCGCTCGTGCCGTGGCTGCTCGACTCGTCGTCGCTGATCTACGGCCGCCGCTCCCGCCCGCTGCCCGGGCAGGACCGCCGCGGCGAGCCGGTGCGCGCCATCCCACGGCGCCCGCTGACGCCGGCCTCCGCCGCCCGCGCGCGCATCCACATCCACTCGACGCCGATCACGCTCGGCGAGCCGCAGGCGCCCGCCACCTTCTCGGCGCAGGACGAGTTCGCCGCGCCCGGCGAGCTGGCGGTTCCTCCGGTGGACGAGCGGACGGCGCGCGGCTCCGGCGAGCAGCCGAAGGCGCGGGCCAAAGCGAAGCGGTAGGGCCTCCTACAGCCGCAGCGCCCGTCCGTGCCCGGGGAGCACCCAGCGGGCCTCGCACAGGCTGACGCGCTGCGCGCTCGCCTGCGCCCCGTCGGGGTCGTGGTGGAAGAACGACGGCAGCTGCTGGAGCTCGCCCTCGGCGGCGAGCAGCGCGTGCCCGGTGACGAGCGCGTCGCCCGTGATCAGCGCCTCGGCGTCCGGCTCGAAGAAGCAGGCGTGCCCCGTCGTGTGCCCGGGCGACGGCACGATCTCGAGGCGGTGGCCGGTCGACAGCTCCAGCACGTCGGCGGTGATCGCCTGAGCCGCCGGGATGCCGACCTCGCCGAGGCCGCCCGCGCGGATGGCGGACACCGCCCACGGGATCGTGCCCCGCCGGAGCGCGACCGGCAGCAGGTCGCCGACGGTCACCTGCTCGGTGAGCTCGCGGCGGACGTTCGGCAGCTCGGCGGGCGCGGCCAGCACCTCCACGCCGTAGCGCTCGCTGAGCACCCGGCCGGCGCCGAGGTGGTCGGAGTGACCGTGTGTGATGATGAGGCGGGCGAGAGCCGAGACGTCGAGTCCGGTCTCGCGGATCGACTGCTCGACCAGCGGCAGGTCCGCCGGGTAGCCGCAGTCGACCAGCTCGACGCGTCCCCGGCCATGGAAGACGGTCCAGTTGGAGGCGGGGCCTTCGACGAAGAGGATGCCGGGGGCGACAGCGGTCAGGGAACGGAGCTCGCGCACACGTACGACAGTATCGCCTCGCGCTTGACCTTGACGTAGCGTCAACTTCTACCGTGGTATCAGCACCTCACGAAAGGAGGCGGATCATGGTGGACGCGACCGCGGACTGGAGCATCCAGGACATCGCGCGCATCGCCGGCACGACCAGCAGGACGCTGCGTCACTACGACGAGCTCGGGCTGCTCACGCCGAGCCGGATCGCGGCGAACGGTTACCGCCACTACGACCGCGACTCCCTCGTAAGGCTGCAGCGCATCCTGCTGCTGCGGGACCTCGGGCTCGGCCTCCCGGCCATCGCCCGCGTGCTCGACGGCAGACGGGATGCGGCGCCCGCATTGCGCGACCACCTGACGTGGCTGCGCGACGAGCGGGACAGGCTGGCGCGGCAGATCGCGTCGGTCGAGGCGACGATCCACGCAGTGGAGGAAGGAGGGGAGCTCGTGGCTGAGGAGATGTTCGACGGCTTCGACCACACGCAGTACAGGGAGGAGGTCGAGGAGCGCTGGGGGAAGGAGGCCTACGCGGCGTCCGACCGCTGGTGGCGCGGGATGACCGCGGAGGAGCGCGCCGGCTGGCAGCAGCGGCAGAAACAACTCGCGGCGGACTGGGTGGCCGCCGCCGAGCGCGGGGTGGACCCGGCGTCGGAGGAGGCGCAGGCCCTCGCCCGCCGGCACGCCGAATGGCTGGCCGACATCCCGGCGACGCCCGGCTACGGCACCGGCGCACCGCCGGCGGCGTACCTCACGGGACTCGGCGACATGTACGTCGCCGACCCCCGCTTCGCCGCCAACTACGGCGGCGCCGAGGGCGCCGCCTTCGTGCGCGACACCCTCCGCATCTACGCCGCCACCCACCTCGCCTAACCCAGCAATCTCTCCCGGAGTTGTGTACGCTCGCGCCCGGCGTGTCGCGTACATAACTCCGGGAGAGATTGCTGGCTAGGCGCGGCGGGCGCGGCCGGTGAGGCGGTCGTCGAGCCAGTGGGCGGCGATGAGGCGCGAGGGGCGGCGCGTCGTCGGCTCGGCGGGGGCGCGGTCGGGCTGGGGGCCGCGCACCAGCGGGGACTCGGCCCGGTCGGCCGCGCGCGAGCGGGTGGCCGCGTCTGACTCGAGCAGGATGCCGTCTCGCACGTCAAAACGGACGGCATCCCGCTCGCCCGCACCCTCCCCGCGGAGGCCGGGGCCCTGCTCCGCCGTGCCTTCCAGCTCGCCCTCCAGCTCGGCGTCCGCGGGCGCGGGCTCCGGCATCCGGATGGCGAAGAACGGGAGGGTGAGACTGCACAGCGGCCCGACCAGCAGCGCGAACGCGAGCGTCCCGACGCCGACGTCGCCGCCGAGGAACCAGCCGATGATCAGCACCGTGACCTCGATCGCCGTGCGCACGGCCCAGATCGGCCGGCCGGTGCGGGCGTGGAGGCCGGTCATCAGCCCGTCGCGCGGCCCCGGTCCCAGCTTCGGGCCGATGTACAGGCCGGTGGCGACCGCGAGCAGCAGCAGCCCTGCGGCGAAGACCAGCACCTGCAGCCACAGCTCGGTCTGCTGCGGGATGATCCAGAGCCCGAGCTGCGCGCTCGGCCCGACCAGCAGGACGTTGAGCACGGTCCCCAGCCCCGGTCGCTGCCGGAGCGGGATCCAGAAGGCCAGGACGAGCAGCCCGACCAGATTGGTGACCAGCCCGAACGGGATGCCGGTCTTGTACGACACGCCCTGGGCCAGCACGTCCCACGGCGAGACCCCGATCCCGGCGCGGACCATCAGCGCGATCGCGATGCCGTACAGGAACAGCCCGACCAGGAGCTGGCCGAGGCGGCGGACGAGGAGAAAGCGGGACATGCTGATAATCCAATCGCGCAATTGGACTTACAACAAGATGCCAATTCGGATAAAGTGGCCCGCATGCCCGACACCCAGCTGACCGCGCGCTCCCTCGAGTCCCTGCTCGGCGACTGGCGGGGCGCCGCTCCCGGCTACCAGTCGCTGGCCGACCGCGTCCGCCTGCTCGTGCTCGACGGCCGTATCCCGATCGGCACCCGCCTGCCCGCCGAACGCGACCTGGCCGGCCGGCTGGACCTCAGCCGCACGACCGTCAGCGCGGCCTACCGGCAGCTCCGGGAGGGCGGCTTCCTCGACAGCGTCCGCGGCTCCGGCAGCGTCGCGCGCCTCCCGGGCCCGGCGCTCGCCCTTCCGCTCAGCGGCGGCGAGGGGATGCTCGACTTCACCAAGGCCGCGCTGCCCGCCGCGGCCTCGCTCCCGGCCGCCGCCCGCGCCGCCGCGGAGGAGCTGCCGCACTTCCTCCCCGACTCCGGGTACGACCCGGTCGGCCTCCCGCACCTGCGCCAGGCAATCGCCGCCCGCTACGCCGACCGCGGCCTCCCGACCACCGCCGACCAGGTGCTCGTCACCGTCGGCGCGCAGCAGGCCATCGCGCTCATCGCCCGCACCTTCCTGTCCCGCGGCGACCGCGCGCTCGTGGAGATGCCGACCTATCCGCACGCGACGGAGGCCCTCCGGCTCGCCGGCGCCCGGCTCGTGCCGATCACGGTCACGCCCCCCGCGGACGCGCCGCACGCGCTGGGCCCGGACGGCCGGGAGCCGGCCGGCGAGGACGGCTGGGACGCCGACGCCGCCGAGCAGGCGATCCGGCGGGCCAACCCGGCGCTGGCGTACCTGATCCCGGACTTCCACAACCCGACGGGCGCGTCCATGTCGCCGGCCACCCGTGAGCGCATCCTCGCGGCGGCGGCCGCGCACGGGACCATCCTGGTCGGCGATGAGACCACGGCCGACCTGGACATCGACCGGGTCGGCGAGTACCTCCCGCTGCCGAGCTACGCCCACCGCACCGCCGGCGACCCGCCCGTGCTGCTGATCGGCTCGGCCTCCAAGAGCCTCTGGGGCGGCCTGCGGATCGGCTGGATCCGCGCCGAGCGGCCGCTGATCCAGCGGCTGATCGCGGCCAAGCCGTCCACCGACCTGGGCACGCCGATGATCGAGCAGCTCGTCGTCGCGCGGATGCTCCCGCAGATGCCCGAGATCCTGGAGGAGCGCCGCGTGCAGCTCGGCGCCGGGCGCGAGACCGTGCGGCGGCTGGCCGGGGAGGTCTTCCCGGAGTGGCGCATCCCGCGGCAGCACGGCGGCCTCGCTGCCTGGATCGGGATCGGCGCGCCGGTCAGCTCGACGCTCGCGCTCGCCGCGCGCAACCACGGCCTCCTGATCGCCGCCGGACCGCGCTTCGGCCTGGACGGCGCGTTCGAGCGGTTCCTGCGCGTGCCGATCACGTACAGCGAGGAGGAGACACGGCGCGCCTTCGTCGCCCTGGAGCGCGCGTGGGCTGTCGCCTCGACCGAGCCGGCTCCCTACTTCGACGCGGCCGCGCTGCCCAGCGTGGTCTGAGCGTCGACGCCGGTCAGCTCGCCCGCCACCGCCCAGAGCGAGGCCGGCAGGTCGCGGCCGCGGGCGCTCCGCGGCAGCCGCGCCCGGTGGGTCGGGCCGACCAGCGCCAGCCGCGACGGGCCGTAGTACGCGCCCTGCACGGCGGCCGGGTCGGCCGCGGCGAACAGCAGCGGCTCGGCGCCCTGCTCCACGCCCCGCGACGGCAGGAGCGTGCGGCCGGACGGCTGGAGCTGCTGCTCCGTGCCGCGGCCGAGGTTGCGGCCGGCGGTCTGCAGGTTGGTGCGGGTGTACCCGGGGTGCGCCGCGGTGCTGAGCAGTCCCCAGCCGTGTGCGTCCGAGAGCTCGGCGAGGCGCCGGGTCATCAGGAGGTCGGCGAGCTTCGACTGGGCGTACGCGCGCGGGGCGCTGCAGCGCCGCTCGAACTGGAGGTCGCGGAAGTCCGGATCGACTTCCGCGACAGCCTGGAGGTCCTGCTCGTGACGGTCATCCGCGGCCTGCGCTGAGTCTGCCCGTAACGCGCGCAACGTGGTACCACGGCATGAGGAAATTGCACAGCCTGCAATGAGAGACTTTGGCAGCGCCGCGGTCGCCGCACGCCACGCCATCACATCCGCCGAGGGGACCTTCCGTGCACTATCTCGCCGTTCTCAGCATGAAGAACCGCGCCCTCATCGCGCTCGTCACGATCGTGGCCGCCATCTTCGGCGGCTTCGCGCTCGGGAACCTCAAGCAGGAGCTCGCGCCCTCGATCTCGTTCCCGCAGCTCGTCGTGCTGTCGAGCTACCCCGGCGCCTCCCCCGAGGTCGTCAACCATGACGTGAGCACCCCGGTGGAGGCCGCGATCCAGGGCGTGCCGGACCTCGACTCCACCTCGGCGGTCAGCAGCACCAACCAGTCGATCATCACGGCGAAGTTCACCTACGGCACCGACCTCGCGACGGCGGAGCAGAAGATCGACCAGGCGATCAACCGCATCAAGTCGACCCTGCCGTCCGGCGTGGACCCGCAGGTGCTCTCCGGGTCGATCGACGACCTCCCCGTCATCCAGCTCGCGGTGAGCGGCGACACCGACCAGCGCACGCTCGGCGACGCCATCACCAAGCTCGCCCTTCCCGACATCAAGGCCGTGGAGGGCGTCAACGACGCCCAGCTCGTCGGCGAGGTCGGCCAGCGCATCACCATCACGCCCGACCCGGCCAAGCTCGCTGCCGCGGGCGTCAGCTCGTCCGCGATCAAGGACGCGCTGCAGCAGAACGGCGTGCTGCTCCCGGGCGGTTCGATCACCGAGAACGGCAAGACGCTCACGATCCAGTCGGGGGCGCAGCTGTCGTCGGTGGCGGACATCTCGGCGCTGCCGCTCATCAAGTCGGCCACGGGAGCGACCGGGGCGACCGCGGGTGCCGCACCCGGAGGCGCGGCCGGCGGAGCAGCGGGCCAGTCAGCCGCAGCCGCAGCCGCAGCCGCAGCCGCCGCCGCGAACACCACCCCGCCGACCATCGGCGACGTCGCCGCGGTCGCGCAGACCGACGACCCGACCACCTCGCTCTCCCGCGTCGACGGCAAGCCCGCGCTGACCATCGCGGTCACCAAGCTGCCGTCCGCCAACACCGTCGCCGTGTCGCACGCGGTGTCCGCGCTCATCCCGGACCTGGAGACCAAGCTCGGCGACAACGCGAAGATCACCGTGGTGTTCGACCAGGCGCCGTTCATCACCCAGTCGATCGACGCGCTCGCCGAGGAGGGCCTGCTCGGCCTCGGGATGGCTGTCATCGTCATCCTGGTGTTCCTGCTGTCGGTGCGCTCCACCCTCGTCACTGTGGTCTCGATCCCGACCAGCGTGCTCATCACTTTCATCGTGATGTGGGCGAGCGGCTACACGCTCAACATCATCACGCTCGGCGCGCTCACGATCGCGATCGGCCGGGTGGTGGACGACTCGATCGTCGTCATCGAGAACATCAAGCGACAACTCGTGGCCGGCGTGGACCGGGCCGTCACCATCGTCCGCGCGGTGCGCGAGGTGGGCGGCGCGATCACGGCGTCCACCATCACGACCGTCGCGGTGTTCCTGCCGCTCGCCTTCGTCGGCGACGTCACGGGCGAGCTGTTCCGGCCGTTCGCGCTGACCGTGACGATTGCGCTGCTCTCGTCGCTGCTGGTGGCGCTCACCATCGTGCCGGTGCTCGCGTACTGGTTCCTGCGCGCGCCGAAGGCCCGCAAGCACGAGGGCACGGAGCACGACGACGCGGCCGCGCACCTCTCGGTGGCCGAGGCGGCGGCGTCCGGGCACGACGAGCTCGAGCACCCGTCCCGCCTGCAGAGCGGCTACCTCCCGATCATCCGCTGGACGCTCAAGCACTCGTGGCTGACCATCGTCGCCGCCCTGATCGTGCTGGTCCTGACCTTCTTCTCGTTCCCGCTCCTCAAGACCAACTTCCTCGGGTCGAGCGGCCAGAACTCCCTCACCGTCTCGCAGACCCTGGAGCCGGGCGCCAGCCTGCAGGCCAAAGACGACGCCGCGCGCAAGGTGGAGGACAAGCTCCTGCACACCGACGGTGTGAAGACCGTCCAGGTGTCGATCGGCTCCAGCGGCTCGACGCTGCGGGACGCGTTCACCGGCGGCGGCGGGGCGACGACGTTCTCCGTGACGACCGACCCGAACGCGGACCAGGACAAGCTCCAGACGACCGTCCAGAACGAGATGGCCTCGATCAAGGGCGCCGGCGACATCACCGTGTCCTCATCGAGCGGCTTCGGCGGGTCCACCGACATCGAGGTGGACATCACCGCCAGCTCCGGCGCCGACCTCCAGAAGGCGACGGACTCCGTCGTGGCCGAGCTGAAGAAGCAGGAGTCGCTCAAGCAGGTCACGGACAACCTGAGCGCGTCGCTGCCGTACGTGTCGGTGAGCGTCGACCGCACGAAGGCGGCGGAGGCCGGCCTCAGCGAGGTGGCGGTCGGCACGATCGTCTCGCAGGCGATGCAGCCGACCCAGGTCGGCTCGGTCGCGATCGAGAACTCGACGCTCAACATCTACCTGCAGAGCGACAACCCGCCGACCACCGTGGCCGGGCTGTCCGACCTGCCGATCCCGACCGCCAAGGGGATCGTCCCGCTCAGCTCGGTCGCCACCGTCGCCGAGGCCAAGGGGCCGGCGACCGTGACCACGCAGCGCGGGCTGCGCACGTCCACCGTGACCGCGACGCCGGCCACCGACAACCTGACGACCGCCAACCAGGAGGTCACCACGGCGCTCAAGGACGCCGACCTCCCCGCCGGCGCGACCGCGAAGATCGGCGGCGTCTCGTCGAGTCAGTCGAGCGCGTTCGGCCAGCTCGGGCTCGCGCTGCTCGCGGCCATCCTGATCGTCTACATCGTGATGGTGGCGACCTTCCGCTCGCTGCGGCAGCCGCTGCTGCTCCTGGTCTCGGTGCCGTTCGCGGCGACCGGCGCCATCCTGCTGCAGCTCGCCTCGGGCATCCCGCTCGGCGTGGCCTCGCTGATCGGCGTGCTGATGCTGATCGGCATCGTGGTGACCAACGCGATCGTGCTCATCGACCTGGTCAACCAGTACCGCGCTCGCGGACTCACGGTGAGCGATGCGGTCGTGCACGGCGCCTCCCGCCGTCTGCGACCGATCCTGATGACGGCGCTCGCCACGATCGCCGCGCTGACGCCGATGGCGGTCGGCTGGACCGGCCACGGCGGCTTCATCTCGCAGCCGCTCGCCATCGTCGTGATCGGCGGCCTGATCTCCTCCACCGTGCTCACGCTGGTGGTGCTGCCCACGCTGTACAACCTCGTGGAGGGTGCGCGCGAGCGGCGGCTGGCGCGCAAGGCGGCGAAGGGCGGCGGGGCGGGCGGTCCCGGTGCGGAAGGCGCCGGCCCGGACGCTCCCGATGGGGAGTCGCCGCTGCCTCCGGTCTTCACGACGCCCGCGGGCGGCCGCCAGCTCTGATCCCGAGGGGCGCGCGCCGATGTCCGGGATACCAGACGTCGGAGGAGCGTGCCGGGACGCCCGGGGCGGTGCGCGTTGCTAGCGTCGCGGTATGAGCCTCTCCGTTGATCCCCTGTGGCCCCGTGCGGGTTCCTGGCCGTCGCTCGCCGAGCGTCCGGACGGGGAGGACATCGACCTCACCCTGATCGGCCTCCCGACCTGGCGCACCTCGCTGTCGCCGACCGGAGCGCACGCGACCCCGGCGGCGGTGCGGGAGGCGCTGCGCCGCTACTCGCTGCACGTCCCCGGCCTGGACGTCGAGGCGCTGCGCTTCGCCGACGCCGGCGACGTCGCCGAGCCGGACGGCCCCGAGGGCGAGCGGCGGGCCGTCGACGCCGTGCGCGCTGCCGTGTCCCGGTCGCGGCTGACTGTCGCGGTCGGCGGCGACAACTCCCTCACCGTCCCGAGCGCGCTCGGCGCCTGGGGTGACGAGCTGCCGACCGCCGGGCTGGTCACCCTCGACGCCCATCACGACCTCCGGGACGGGGTCTCGAACGGCTCGCCGGTGCGCCGCCTGGTGGAGGCCGGCCTCGACGGCCGGCGCATCGTCCAGATCGGGATCGCCGACTTCGCCAACTCGGCCGCCTACTCCCGCCGCGCGGCGGAGTACGGCATCACCGTCGTCCCGCGCGACGACCTCCGCCGCCGCCCGATCGACGACGTGATGGCGGAGGCGCTGGAGCTCGCCGGGTCGGCCGGCGGGCCGGTCCACGTCGACCTCGACGTGGATGTCTGCGACCGTTCCGTCGCGCCCGGGTGTCCGGCGTCGGTCCCCGGCGGCCTGGCGGCGTGGGAGCTGCGGAGGTTCGCCCGGCTGGCCGGGGCCTCCCCGCTGGTCCGCTCGATCGACATCGCCGAGGTCGACGCGACCGCGGACGCCGCCGACCAGCGCACCGTGCGCCTCGCCGCCCTGCTGGTGCTGGAGGCCGCCGCCGGCCTCGCCTCCCGCTGACGCGCGGCGCTTCGCGTTGCGCCGTCAGGCGACGTGCGTGCGCGACACCAGCGGGACGCCCGGGCGATACGCGAGGTGCACGTACGAGGGCGCGTCGAGCACGACGTAGTCGGCGCGCGCGCCCGGGCGCAGGTGCCCCACGTCGCCGCGGCGAAGCGCCTCCGCACCGCCGAGCGTCGCCGCCCGCAGCGCCTCCGCCACGGTCATGCCCATCTCCCGCACCGCCACCGCGATGCAGAACGGCATCGACGACGTGAAGGAGGAGCCCGGATTGCAGTCGCTCGCCAGCGCGACGCGCACGCCGGCGTCGATGAGGCGGCGGGCGTCCGGGTAGGGCTGCCTGGTCGAGAACTCGACGCCGGGCAGCAGCGTCGCGACCGTGCTCGAGCCGGCGAGCAGCGCGACGTCGCGGTCGGTGAGGTAGGTGCCGTGGTCGACGCTCGCCGCGCCCAGCTCCACGGCCAGCGCGACGCCGTCGCCCGGCCCGAGCTGGCTCGCGTGCACCCGCACCCCGAGTCCTCGTGCGGCTCCGGCCTCCAGGATGCGCCGCGACTGCGGAACGGTGAAGGCGCCGGTCTCGCAGAAGACGTCGACCCAGCGGGAGTACGAGGCACAGGCGTCGAGCATCGGCCCCGTCACCAGATCCACGTACCCTTCGGCGTCGTCCGCGTACTCCGCCGGGACCACATGCGCTCCGAGGAATGTGGTCTCCGGCGTGACCTCCTGCGCGATCCGCAGGATCCGCGCCTCGTCCTCGACGGTCAGGCCGTAGCCGCTCTTGATCTCGAACGTCGTCGTGCCCTGGGCCCGCAGCTCGCGGACGAAGCCGTCGAGCCGGCGGCGCAGTTCCGCGTCGGAGGCGGCGCGCGTGGCGGCGACCGTGCTGCCTATGCCGCCGGCGGAATACGGTCGTCCGGCCATCCGCGCCTCGAACTCCGCCGAGCGGTCGCCGCCGAAGACGAGGTGCGTGTGGCTGTCGACGAAGCCGGGGATGACGGCGGCGCCGCCGGCATCCACGACCTCGTCCGCGTCGCCGCGCGGCGCCGCCGACGTGGGACCGGTCCACTCGACCCGGCCGTCCACCTCCAGCAGGGCCGCGTCGGGGAGGATGCCGAGCGGTCCGGGGTGGGCGGGGTCCAGGGTGACGAGCTCGCCGATCCCGGTCAGCAGCGTCGCGCGGGACATCAGGCCCCCGAACCCGGAGCGGCAGGCGCGGCCGCCGCGGCCTCCTGCATCGGGATGCGCAGCCCGCGCTCGCGGGCGACGTCGGCGGCGTGCTCGTAGCCCGCGTCCACGTGCCGCATGACGCCGGTGCCGGGGTCGTTGGTGAGGACCCGTTCGATCTTCTGCGCCGCGAGCGGGGTGCCGTCGGCGACGACGACCTGCCCGGCGTGGATGCTGCGGCCGATGCCGACGCCGCCGCCGTGGTGGAGGGAGACCCAGGTGGCGCCGGAGGCGGTGTTGAGGAGTGCGTTGAGGAGCGGCCAGTCCGCGATCGCGTCGGAGCCGTCCTTCATCGCCTCCGTCTCGCGGTAGGGGGAGGCGACCGAGCCGGAGTCGAGGTGGTCGCGGCCGATGACGATCGGGGCAGAGAGCTCGCCGGAGGCGACCATCTCGTTGAACTTCAGCCCGGCGAGGTGCCGCTCCTTGTAGCCGAGCCAGCAGATCCGCGCCGGGAGGCCCTCGAAGTGCACCTTCTCGCCGGCCTGGGTGATCCAGCGGCGCAGCTTGTGGTCGTCGGGGAACAGCTGCAGGATGGCACGGTCGGTCGCGGCGATGTCCGCCGGGTCGCCGGAGAGCGCCGCCCAGCGGAACGGGCCGCGGCCCTCCTCGAACTGCGGCCGGATGTAGGCGGGGACGAAGCCGGGGAAGGCGAACGCACGGTCGTTGCCGCCGAGCTCCGCCTCGGCGCGGATGGAGTTTCCGTAGTCGAAGACCTCGGCGCCGGCGTCGAGGAAGCCGACCATGGCCTCCACCTGCTTCGCCATCGAGAGGCGGGCGGCGATCGTGAAGGCCTCGGGGTCGGCCGCGGCGCGGTCGTGCCACTCCTCGACGGTGACGCCCTCCGGGAGGTAGCTCAACGGGTCGTGCGCGCTGGTCTGGTCGGTGACGATGTCGATCGGGACCCCGCGGCGCAACAGCTCCGGGAAGACCGTCGCCGCGTTGCCGACGAGGCCGACCGAGAGCGCCCGGCGCTCGTCCTTGGCGGCGAGGACGCGGGCGATCGCGTCGTCGAGGTCGTCGGCGAGCTCGTCGAGGTAGCCGTGGTCGACGCGGCGCTGCAGGCGGGTGCCGTCGACGTCGACGATGAGGACGGCGCCGCCGTTGAGGGTGACGGCCAGCGGCTGCGCGCCGCCCATCCCGCCGCAGCCGCCGGTCAGGGTGAGCGTGCCGGCGAGCGAGCCGTCGAACCGCTTGTCCGCGATCGCCGCGAACGTCTCGTACGTGCCCTGGAGGATGCCCTGCGAGCCGATGTAGATCCAGGAGCCGGCCGTCATCTGGCCGTACATGGTCAGGCCGAGCGCCTCCAGCCGGCGGAACTCGGGCCATGTCGCCCAGTCGCCGACCAGGTTCGAGTTGGCGATGAGCACGCGCGGCGCCCACTCGTGCGTGCGGAACACCCCGACCGGCTTGCCGGACTGGACCAGCAGCGTCTCGTTGGCCTCCAGGTCGCGCAGGGTCGCCACGATCGCGTCGAACGCCTCCCAGCTGCGCGCCGCGCGCCCCGTGCCGCCGTAGACCACCAGGTCGTCCGGCCGCTCCGCCACCTCCGGGTCGAGGTTGTTCATCAGCATCCGTAGCGGCGCCTCGGTCTGCCAGCTCTTCGCGCTGAGCTCCGTCCCGCGCGGCGCCCGCACCGATCGTGATCCCTGCATCGTGTACTCCTTACGTTTAGTAACCATCCGTTCCGGAGTTGTGTACGCCTCGCCTCGGCGTGTTGCGTACATAACTCCGGGAGAGATGGAGGGGGTCAGTGGAGGGGGGTGGTGGTGAGGGCCGCGGCGACCGCGGCGCCGGAGGCGACGAAGGCGACGGCGGCCTCGATCTCGGGGGAGAGGTGGCGGTCGGGGCCGGGGCCGGGGACGGTGGCGCGCAGCGCCTCGGTGACCGCGCCGGTGGCCGGGCCCTGGCGCAGCGGCGCC
>NZ_JBDGMM010000042.1:0-72453 GCF_057655165.1 Leifsonia sp. Soil_N53 | reverse complement strand
GCGGCCGGCGCACGCGCCGGGGCCGGGGCCGCCGGCTGCGCCGAACGAGCAGGAGCGGAAGCACCCGCACCTCCCGCATCGCTCACGCCGACGCGCCGTTCCAGCCGCTCCACGCGCGCCAGCGCGCCGCGCTCGGTGTCGTCGCTCGACGGGACCAGCACGCGCGCGATCATCAGCTCGAGATGCAGCCGCGGCGAGGTCGCCCCGGTCATCTCGGTGAGCGCGGCGTTCACGATGTCCGCGGCGCGGCTGAGCTCGGCCGCGCCGAACTTCATCGCCTGCACGCCCATGCGGTCGAGCTCGTCCTGCGGCACGCCGCGCAGCACCGCGGCCGCGCCGTCGACGCTCGTCGCGGCGACCACGATCAGGTCGCGCAGCCGCTCCAGGAGGTCGTCCACGAAACGCCGCGGATCCTGGCCGGTCTGGATGACGCGGTCGACCGCGGCGAACGCGCCGGCGGCGTCGCGGGCGGCGATCGCGTCGATGACCTCGTCGAGCAGCGCGGCGTGGGTGTAGCCGAGCAGTGCGACCGCGCGCTCGTACTCGATGCTGCTGCCTTCGGAGCCGGCCATGAGCTGGTCGAGCAGGGAGAGGGTGTCACGGGGCGAGCCGCCCCCGGCGCGCACCACGAGCGGCAGCACGCCCGGCGCGACCGTCATCCCCTCGCTGTTGCAGAGCTGCTGGACGTACTCCAGCATCTGGGCGGGCGGCACCAGCCGGAACGGGTAGTGATGGGTGCGCGAGCGGATGGTGCCGATGACCTTCTCGGGCTCGGTGGTCGCGAAGATGAACTTCACGTGCTCCGGCGGCTCCTCCACGATCTTCAGCAGCGCATTGAAGCCCTGCGGCGTGACCATGTGCGCCTCGTCGAGGATGAAGATCTTGTAGCGGTCGCGGGCCGGAGCGAAGATGGCGCGCTCGCGGATGTCGCGCGCGTCGTCCACGCCGTTGTGGCTCGCGGCGTCGATCTCGACCACGTCGAGCGACCCGGAGCCGTCGCGGCTCAGCTCGATGCAGCTCGCGCACTTCCCGCACGGGGTGTCGGTCGGACCCTCCGCACAGTTGAGGCAGCGCGCCAGGATTCGGGCGGACGTGGTCTTGCCGCAGCCGCGCGGCCCGGAGAAGAGATAGGCGTGGTTGACCCGGTTGGTGCGCAGCGCCGTCATCAGCGGCTCGGTCACCTGCGACTGCCCGATCATGTCGGCGAAGGTGTCGGGCCGATAGCGGCGATACAGAGCGGTTACCACCCACACATGCTACTTGCCGCCGCTGACATTCCGGCCGTCCGGGGAAGACTCGCGGAAGACTCGGCCGCGACGACCTGCGGCCCGGCGCGCACACCGCCGGAGCTCAGTGCCCCGGCACCGACGACGGCGCCGTCAGGGCGGCCACGATGTCCGCCCAGAGGGCCTCCCTCGCCCGCTCGGTGGGCTGCTCGGCGGGGGCGGGAGGCAGCAGCAGCGGCGTGTACGGCGGCAGGTAGAACAGGTGCGTCGCGTCCGGCGCCTTCAGGTACGCGTCGCCCTCCCGCAGCGGACGCTTGCGCGCTGCGGCGTCGAGCCACGCGCAGCCGTCCCCGAGCTGCTCGTCCCGCCCCGCGCAGCCGAGCACGACGGGACCGGGGATGCTGTCGAGGTCCAGCACCGCGGCCGCCGCCGGGTCGTGCGTGCCCGTGGTGCACGGCACCCAGCCTCCGCCCACCGTCACGGCCGGGCTGGGCACCGGCGACGGGCAGATCAGCCCCGTCGTGCCGCCGGGCGCGATCGCGCCGTAGACCGTGCCGGGGTAGGCGGAGGCCGCCCACAGGGCCAGCTGGGCGCCGCGCGAGGCGCCGAAGGTGAAGATGCGCTGGTCGTCGACGCCCGGCTGCGCCCGCAGCCAGCTCACGGCCGAGAGGAATCGCTCGGCGGGGAGGCTGCGCAGCGGGTCGAGCTGCCCGGCCGAGCCGTACGTGGAGAGGTCGAGCGTCGGGAACCCGGACGCCGCCAGGGTCGCCGCGATGAGCACGCCCGTCGGCTCCCCCGGATCGGTGCCGTCGAACACGATGACGCCCGGCCGGACGCCTTCCGCCGACTTCGCCGGCTGGAAGTAGTCGCCCGTGATGCCGTCATCGAACACCGCACGCGACGGGGCCGCCACGGACAGCCCTGTGCGCTGCACGCGCGTCTCCGCCACGCGGCGCCCGGCGACGGAGGCCTGGAGGTCGACCGAGAAGGACGAGCCGCCCCACGTCACATCGGAGGTCGCCGCCGCGCCGGTGCTGCTCCGCATCGTCCAGAACAGCCCCATCCCGTCCGCCCCGGTGAAGGGCGCCTCAAGCGGGACGTCCCGCGCGAGGTCCACCACGCCGTCGGCCGGGACCGCGTACACGGCCTGCGACGACCACAGCCCGCCGGGCCGCAGCGACGCGCGCACCGTCACCTGCTGGCCGGGAGGAAGCGCGAGGATCCGGATGGCGACCGGCTGCCAGACCGGGCTCGGGTTCACGCTCAGCTCGAACCGCGGTCCCGCGTCCCCCTGCCGCGTCCCGCAGCCGGCGAGCGCCACGGCCGCGAGCGCGACTCCGACCAGCGCCGCGAGCACTCGGCGCGCGGTGGCACGGGTCGTTCCGGCGGGTCTCACGGTCCGGTGGCTCCTTCCAGCAGCGCGGTCACCCGGGACCAGAATGCCACCCTGGCGTCCTCCGTTGCCTGCGCCGTGGCGGCCGGGAGGTCGTCCAGCCCGATCGGCAGCATCGGCGGCGCGCTCAGCTCGTGCGCCGCGCCCTGGGCGATCAGCGTCTCCCCCGCCGCCCGCACGCCGCGTTCGTCCGCTCCGGCCCGAGTCCAGTCGCAGGCGCTCGGGAGCACTTCGTCGGCCGTGCCGCACGCGAGCAGCAGCGGACCGGGGATGCGGCTCAGCGGCAGGATGGGCGTGTCCGCGATCCGGCGGTTCGGGCTCGCGCAGGGCACCGGCCGTCCCTCGTTCAGCAGCGTGGGCGCGCCGGACGACGACGCGCACAGCTCGGCGGTCGGCCCGCTCGCGGCGATGGCGCCGTACACGGTCCGCGGCTCGCTGGCCGCGAACCACAGCGCGAGCGGCGCCGCCCGGCCGGTGCCGTAGACCACGATACGGTCCGGGTCGACGCCGGGACGCCGGGCGAGCCACGCCCGGGCGGCGTCGAAGGCCTCCACCGAGAGGGCGGCGGAGCCCGGGATCTGGCCTTCCGGCCCGAAGGCGGGGAGGACGAGCACGGGGAAGCCGATCGCGGCGATCCTCCTGGCGGCGAACGCGCCGGACGCTGCGCCGTCGTCGCCGTCGATGAGGATGACACCGGGGTGCGGATACACCAGCGTCGGGAGGGGCGTGAACAGCGTGCCCGCCTGGAGCGCCTCGGGGCGGAGTGTGGAGGGTTCCGGCGTGGAGAGGCCTGGTGCAGCGGGTCCCGGCCCGGAGAGGTCGGCGCCCGCCGCGGCCCCCGCACTGGCTGCCGGGTCGAGGTCGGCGGCCGTGACGGTGCGCTCGACGCTCTGGGCGGCCAGCGGCGATCGCTGCAGCTCGGCGGCCGCGACCCGGGCGCCGCCCTGCTCCGCGGTCAGCTCGACCCGCACCGGCGCCTCGGCCCAGGCGCGCTCCAGCTCCGGCTGGCTGAGCGACGGGCCGCGCATGCTCCAGAACAGCGCGGCGGCGTCCGGCCGCACGTAGGGTGCGGCGATCGGCTGCTGCGACGCGAGCTCCACCCGGCCCGTGGGCGGCACCGCGTAGACCGCCCGGGAGGTCCACGTGCCCGCCACGGTGGTCGCGGTCGCACGGAGGACGACGTCCTGGCCCGGCTTCAGTCCCGTGAGCGACACCACGACGGGGTCGGCCGCGCCGTTCCCGAACCGCGCGACGAGGATCCGGGCCCCGCCGGCCGGCACGACGCAGCCGGCGAGAGCGGCAGCCGCCGCGACCGCGACCACGGCGCCGAGCGCACGAAGCCGCAGCCGCCGACCTCCGCTCATCGCCCGCCCGCGCAGCTTGGTGGCCCTCAGTGCCTCCCGTCGCCCGCTCACGACAGCACCGCCCGCAGCAGCAGCTGCCCCACGGCGTTCCAGAACGCGATCCGCGCCTGCTCCGTCGCCTGCCCGTCGGCGCCCGACCCGTCGCCCGGCGCCGGGAGCGCTATCGGGAGTCCAGGCGGCACCGTGACCGCGTGCGCCGCGCCGGCGTTCACGAGCAGCTTGTCGCCGGCGCGCGGCGTCCGCGTGCTGCCGAGCGCCTGCTGAACGTCGCAGGTGCTCGGGAACACCCGGTCGACCTGGCCGCAGGTGAGGACCACCGGGCCGTTCACACCACCCAGCGGTGGAGCGGCCGTCGCGCCCGCCCCGGGCTGGCGTTCGCACGGGAGGCCGACGCTGCCCTCGAACACCGGTGACGCGCTGGAGCCCGCGAGGCAGAGCAGGGCCGCGGGTCCGGCGCCGGCGAACAGCCCGTGCAACTGCTTCGGGAACCGCGTCGCCGCCCAGATGGCGAGCTGTTCGGACACCCCGGTGCCGTAGACGAAGATGTGCCGCGCGTCGACGGCCTCCAGCCGGTCGAGCCAGTCCAGGATCGCGGCGATCGTCCCGGCATCGTTCACAGTGGAGAGGTGCACGCCGTCCGGCGAGGTCTCCGGAACCACGAACACCGACGCGCCGAACTGCGAGAGCAACGCCGCCGTGAAATCCGCCGAGGCCCCCGGCGTCGGATCGTCGAACATCAGCACGGCCGGTCCGGTCGGCCGTTCGACGGACGCGGCGTCGTAGAAGTGGCCGACCGGCTGGTCCTCGTGCGTCTCGTGCGGGGCCAGCGCGGTCCCCGGGTCGGGCGGGATCAGATCGTGCGTGTAGATCGTGCGCCCGTGCAGCGTGCCGCCCAGCCCCTGCAACCGGAACGTGCGCCTGGCCACCACCCGGTCGCCCTCGCTCGCGGTCAGCGTCACCGGGTTGGTGTCGCGCATCCACTGCTGCGCGAGGTCGGCCGGTCCGAGCGACGGGCCGCGCAACGACCAGAACAGGCCGGCCGAGTCCGGCTCGGCGAACGGCGCGAACAGCGGCTTGTCGCGCGCGAGGTCCACCGTGCCGTCACCGCTGACGTCGTAGCTGGCCGCCGAGGTCCACGTGCCGCGGGTGGAGCTGAGGGAGGCCGTGATGCGCAGCCTGGTCCCCGGCGCCGCGCCGATCAGCTCCAGCGGCACCGGCCAGAGCACCGAGCTGTAGCGGATCAGCGGCGGCGTGATGAACCGCGGCCCGACCTGATCACCGTCGGAGGCGCAGCCGCCGAGTGCCGCTGCGAGCGCGAGGGCGGCGACGACGGATGCGGCGAGCGCGCCCCGCAGCCGGGCCACCCGAGTGGTCCTGCCGTCCCGCCCGGCTCCCTCGCCGCGCCGCCGCATGATGCACCCGCCCGCTCAGCCTGCGCCCACCGCCTGCAGCGACTGGCGGGCGATCTCGAGCTCCTCGTCGGTCGGGACGACCAGCACGGCGACCCGGGAGTCGCCGGTGGAGATGAGCCGCGGTTCGGCGGAGGCGCTCGCGTTGCGCTCCGGGTCGAGCCGGATGCCTAGCACCTCGAGTCCGGCGCAGACCTCCGCCCGCAGCCGCGCGTCGTTCTCGCCGATGCCGGCGGTGAAGGTGAGCACGTCGAGGCCGCCGAGCAGCGCGGTGTACGCGCCGATGTAGTGCTTGAGCCGGTGCACCGTGGTGTCGAGCGCCAGGCGCGCGGCGGCATCCCCGGACTCCACGGCGTGCCGTACGTCGCGCATGTCGCCGCGGCCGGAGAGCCCGAGCAGGCCGCTGCGCCGGTTGAGCAGCTCGTCGAGGTCGTCGGTGCCGAGCCCCGCCCGCCGCGCCAGGTGCAGGAGCACAGCGGGGTCGAGGTCGCCGGAGCGCGTGCCCATGACGAGCCCCTCCAGCGGGGTCATGCCCATCGAGGTGTCGACCGAACGGCCGGCGTCGACCGCGCACGCCGAGGCCCCGTTGCCGAGGTGGAGGACGATCTGCTTCAGGTCGCCGAGCGGGCGGCCGAGGAACTCCGCCGCCGCGCCGGACACGTATTTGTGCGAAGTGCCGTGGAAGCCGTAGCGGCGGACGCGGTACTTCTCGGCGAGCTGCGCGTCGATCGCGTAGGTGTACGCCTCCGGTGGGAGCGTCTGGTGGAACGCGGTGTCGAAGACCGCCACGTGCTGCACGTCGGGGAACGCCTTCTTGGCGGCGCGGATGCCCTGCAGGTTCGCCGGGTTGTGCAGCGGGGCGAGGTCGGCGAGGTCCTCGATGTTGATCTCCACCAGGTCCGTCACGATCGTCGGCTCGAAGAAGCGCTTGCCGCCGTGGACGACCCGGTGCCCGACCGCGGCGAGCGGGTGCTCGTCCAGGTTCGGCCCCTCCGCGGAGAACGCGTCGAGCATGACGCGGAACGCCGCGGTGTGATCCGGGATGGCGAGCGTGGTCTCCCAGGCGCCGCCCGGCCCCTTGTGCCGGATGTGCCCGGAGGACTCCCCGATGCGCTCGATGAGACCGGAGGCCAGCGCCTCCTCGCCCTCCGCGTCGATGAGCTGGTACTTGAGCGACGACGAGCCGCTGTTGACCACCAGGACGGCGCTCATGTCAGCGCCGCCTGGATCGCGGTGATCGCCACGGTGTCCACGATGTCCTCCACGGTGGCGCCGCGGGACAGGTCGTTGATCGGCTTTCGGAGGCCCTGGAGCACCGGCCCGATGGCGACGGCGCCGGCACTGCGCTGCACCGCTTTGTACGTGTTGTTGCCGGTGTTGAGGTCGGGGAAGATGAACACCGTCGCGCGGCCGGCGACCTGCGAACCGGGCATCTTCGTGGCCGCGACCGCCGCGTCCGCCGCCGCGTCGTACTGGATCGGCCCGGCCACCGCGAGTTGCGGCGCGCGCTCTCGCACGAGCCCGGTCGCGGTGCGCACCTTGTCCACGTCGACGCCCGCGCCCGAGTCGCCCGTCGAGTAGGACAGCATGGCCACGCGCGGGTCGATGCCGAACTGCGAAGCCGTGCGCGCGGACGAGATGGCGATGTCGGCCAGCTGCTCGGCGGTCGGGTCGGGGACGACAGCACAGTCGCCGTAGACGAGGACCCGGTCGGCGAGCGCCATCAGGAACACGCTCGACACCACGGACACGCCCGGTGTGGTCTTGATGATCTCGAAGGCCGGCCGGATGGTGTGCGCCGTCGTGTGCGCGGCGCCGGACACCATCCCGTCGGCGAGGCCGAGGTGCACCATCATCGTGCCGAAGTAAGAGGGGTCGGTGACGGTGTCGGCGGCCTGATCGACCGTGATGCCCTTGTGCGCGCGCAGCGTCGCGTACTCGTTGGCGAACCGCAGCCGCAGCACGTCGTCGAACGGGCTCAGCACCTCCGCCTTGGTGATGTCCAGGCCGAGCTCGATCGCGCGCGAGCGCACCTCGAACGGCTCGCCGAGGATGGTCAGCCGCGCCACGCCCCGCGCCAGCACCGTGGCGGCGGCGCGCAGGATCCGGTCGTCCTCGCCCTCCGGCAGCACGATGTGCTTGTCCGCGGCGCGGGCGCGCTCGATCAGGTCGTACTCGAACATCAGCGGGGTGACGACAGCGTGCCGGGAGACGTCGAGCAGGGCGAGCAGCCGCTCCGCGTCGACGTGCCGCTCGAAGAGCGCGAGCGCCGTGTCGTACTTGCGCTGC
This sequence comes from Leifsonia sp. Soil_N53, assembly GCF_057655165.1. Taxonomy (NCBI): domain Bacteria; kingdom Bacillati; phylum Actinomycetota; class Actinomycetes; order Micrococcales; family Microbacteriaceae; genus Leifsonia; species Leifsonia sp. Soil_N53. The sequence continues at coordinate 64,772 of NZ_JBDGMM010000042.1, read as the reverse complement.
GAGTCGGCGGCGAGCCTGCCGCGGGCGTGCGTGATGCGGACGACGGTGTCGTAGGTGTCCAGCCCGGTGCGCACGATCGGCAACGGCGAGCCGAGGCCGGCGAGCAGCCGCTCGATCGGCTCCGGCAGCTCGAAACCGCCGTTCAGGATGATGCCGGCGATGGACGGGAAGGTGCCGGACGCGTTCGCCATCAGCACGGCGAGCAGCACCTCGGTGCGGTCACCGGGGACAACCACGACCGAGCCCTCCACCAGCCGCGGCAGCACGTTGTTCATCGACATCCCGGCGACGACGACGCCGAGCGCCTCGCGTGCCAGCAGGGCCTCGTCGCCGCCGATCAGCTCGGCGCCGGTGACCTCCATGATCGAGCGGATGCTGGGCGCGACGAGGAAGAGGTCCTCCGGGATCGCCCACACCGGAGGGAGTTCCGGGCCGGATGCGATGGCCGAGCCCGCCGCCGCCACGGCACTGCCGACGGCCGCCACGATCGCGTCGAGCCGGTCCGCGTCCGCGCGGTTGGCGATGACCGCGACGACGCCGGCGTGCTCCTGGCGGAGCTCCGCGAGCGCCAGCTCCGCCAGCTGGCGGAGGTCCTCCGGAGAGCGCGGCTCGGCCTGGCCCAGCCGTTCGCCGAAGCCCTGGCCGATGCGTCCGCCCAGCACCAGCAGCACGGGTGCGCCGAGATTCGCGGCGATGCGCGCGTTGTAGCCGAGCTCGGTGGGGCTGCCGACGTCGGTGTAGTCGGAGCCTAGGATCACGACAGCGTCGCTGCGCGCCTCCACCTCCCGGAAGCGCCGGACGATCTCGCCGAGCGCGGCGTCCGCGTCCGCGTGCACATCGTCGTAGGTGACGCCGATCGCGTCGTCGTAGGTCAGGTCGGAGGTCACCCGGTCGAGCAGCAGCTCGAGCACGTAGTCCCGTTCGACGGCCGAACGCGCGATCGGCCGGAACACGCCGACGCGTTCGACGGAGTGCCGCAGCGACTCCAGGACGCCGAGCGCCACCGTCGACTTGCCGGTGTGTCCTTCCGCGGAGGTGATGTAGAGCGAACGGGCCACTGTCAGCGGGTCTCCTCGTCTGTGCTTCGGTCGGTGCCGGTGTCGGCGCGTGTGTCGCCGGCGTCGATGCGTTCGATGGGCGCGAGCCGGTAGCTGCCGTCGAGCACCGCGTCGCCCGGGGCGTACAGCCGCAGCAGCGGGCGGAACTCCCCGTCCGGCGCCGGGAGCCAGTTGGACGCGGCCTTCGCGTCGTCGGGACGGGCGGCGGCGATCGTGATGGTCAGCCCGCCGTCCTCGTCGTAGACGATCCCCGGCGTGCGATCGCCGATCGAGTACCGTGCGATCGGGTTCTCGACCAGGTAGAAGTGCGGGAGGTCGTACATCGTCAGCGACCAGAACGCGCCGACCGGCGGCGTCGGGCTCAGTCGCAGCCGGTACACGTGCGCGCCACTGAGCTGCTCGCCCGCGGCGTCCACGTAGGTCGGGAAGTAGGCGGCCTCGTAGCCGTGGTTGCCCCACAGACCGCCGAGGGCCGCCCCCGCGCGGCGGGCGTACCGGGTGGTCGGGTCGGTGAGCTGCCACTCCCGGCCGCTGTGCGTGCCGACCTCGAAGAAGTCGGTGTTGTAGTCGAACATGTGGAGGTTGACCTGCCAGCCGTCCGTCGTCGGCACGACGGAGTGCAGCGAGGACTCCAGCGCCTGCTTGCCGACGGTGTAGCCCTCCTCGAGCGCGTCGCGGACGTCCTCCGGCAGCTCGGCGATCGGCGTCTGGCCGGTCAGCCCGATCGGCTCGTAGGTCGCGAGGGCGTCGCGGTCGTGCTCGGCGGGCGGGAACTCCTGCGACCACACCCGCATCCGCTCGAAGAACGTGAGCGCCTCGCTCGGGCCGACCTCCACCTCCGGGATGCCGGCCGGCGGCGCGAACGTCTCCAGCGTCTGGGTGAGCGTCGTCGCGTCCTGGAGGGCGTGCACGGCGGGCAGGTCGGCCTCCCCCGCAACCGCCCAGCGGCCGACGATGGTGCCGATGCGGGTCGGGAAGCGGATGACGGCAGGGCCGCCGTCGCGCGGGTCGTCCTCCCAGCCGGGCGGGACGAGCAGGAACTCCCCCGCCGCCGAGCCGGTCGCGCGCGTCCCGACGTAGGCGAAGTTGTCCGTCCAGGCGTCCACGAACTGGAGCACGTAGTAGCGATCGCCGACCGCCGGGACGGTGAGGAGCACCGGCCCGACGCTCAGGTCGAGCTGCGCGATCGAGTACAGGGTGTCGTTGTTGACCGAGACGAAGGTGGTCTCCGGGCCGGCGAGCCTACGCGCGTGCCCGAACGTGTTGAACGGCGTCGGCGGCACAGCGCCGAGCCCGTCCCGGGTGAACCGTGCCACCTGCTCCAGGTCGAACACGAGCGGGAACCCGAGGACGAACGCCTCCGACGCCACCTCGGCGATCCCGTGCTCCACGGCTTCCTGCTCGGTCATTCGCGCACCTCGACTCGTCGAAGGGTCATTCTACAAAGCGTAGAACAATCTGGAGGATGTGGTCAGCTGCTGTGCTGCCCACACTCTACTTGGCGCGCGTGACGTGTTCCTGAACACGAAAAAGACCCCCCACGCACCCGCCAGAGCCCGGTTACCCTTGCTGCGTTTCCGCCCTGGGGGAGTTGGCCTGGATGGCGCCACGTGGGGAGCCGAAAACAAGTGTAGCGGGTCCGCCTGGGAGGGCGTGCACGGCGGCACCTCCGGCGTCCGCTAAGATATTGTGAGCCGTCGCCCACAGGGTGCCGGCAACCCAGGAGAATTCGCCTAGTGGCCTATGGCGCACGCTTGGAAAGCGTGTTGGGTGCAAGCCCTCGGGGGTTCGAATCCCCCATTCTCCGCCAGATTCCTCAGACGACGAAGGCCCCGACTCCCGCGTGATTACGCGGAAGACGGGGCCTTTGCTCTGTCCTCAGCCAGCCCGTGATCCATCAGACTTGAGAGTAGGATCTCGCGCGGTTTGTGTCACATGAAGGCAATCACCCACTAATCTTCGGCTGCCAGTGCTTGCGACGGCCGGCGCCCTAGCTCGGAGCCTCCCCACACCACGAGCCCGATCGCGGCGAGGGCGACGCCGAGCCACGCGACGCCGGTCCACCCGGCCCGTCCGTAGAGCACACCCGAGAGCCCCGAGCCGATCGCGCCGCCGAGGAACACGCTGGCGATGAAGACGGTGTTGAGGCGGGAGCGGGCGTCGGGTCGCAGGGCGTAGATCTCCTGCTGGCTGAGGATGAGGCTCCCCTGCACTGCCACGTCGAGGAGCACCGCCGCCAGCGCCAGCACGGCCAGGTTGTGCGCGACGAGACCGGCGACGGCCATCGCGACCGCCGCGAGCGCGAAGACGACCCCGGTCGCCGGGCGTCCCAGCCCTCTGTCTCCGATCCGGCCGGCGATGGGCGCTGCGGCCGCGCCGGCGGCGCCGACGAGGGCGAAGATCGCGATCTGCCACTGGGTCAGCCGGTGGTCGGCGATGAGTTCGGAGGCGATCGAGGTCCAGAACGCCGAGAACGTGGCGAACATGAGCGCTTGCAGCAGCGCCCGGCGTCGCAGTGCCGGTTCGGTGCGGATCAGCCGCCCGATCGACAGCAGGAGGCTGGCGTAGCCGCCGGTGTGGTCGGGCTTCCGGTCGGGCATCGCCACCGCGAGCAGGACAGCGATGATCAGCATCGCCACCGCCGAGATGGCGTACACGGAGCGCCAGCCCCACGCATCCGCCGAGAAGCTGGAGACGCTGCGAGCGAGCATGATCCCCAGCAGCAGGCCGCTCATCACCCGGCCCACGTAGCGTCCGCCCTGTCCGGCGGGAGCCAGGTGGGCGACGAACGGGATCACGATCTGCGCGACCACGGAGGTGAAGCCGAGGACGACGGACGCGACCAGGAAGAGAGGAAGGGTGGGCGCCAGCACCGCCATCGCCGCCGCGATCGCGGTCAGGATGAGTACCCGGGAGGCCAGCTTCCGGTTGTTCAGGAGGTCGCCGAGCGGCATGAGCATGAGGATCCCGGCGGCATAGCCTAGCTGCGTCACGGTCACGACGATGGACGCCGCGCTCTCGCTGATCCCGAAGCTGGAGCCGATCAGGCCGAGCAGTGGCTGCGAATAGAAGATGTTGGCGATGGTCGCGCCGGACGCAACCGCCAGGAGGAACGTCAGGATGCGGAGTCGTCGCGCACTCAACTCGATGCTCACACTGTCTCCCACGCCGACATGACGCGGTCGACCATGCTTCCGCGGCGGAAGTCCGGATCGAAGTGCTCGAGGACGTCGGCGTTGATGGTCCCGTACGTCGTGTCCGGGCGGTGCTTCAACCCCTCATAGAATGTCGCGAGGAACCCGCTCTTGAAGTCGTCGCGCGGGTACGACCGGAGGATCTCCCCCGCCACCTCCGGGTCGAGCTCGTCGACGCCGAGACCGACCGCGTCGGTGAGCACGCCGAGGTTGGTGGCGGCGATCACACCGCCCATCCGGCCGGGGATCTCCGTGGTTGTGTGCAGCGCGATCGCCTGCCAGACGGTCTCCGCGGCCGCGGCGGAGTAGCCGCCGGCGAGGAGGAACTCGCGTGCCAGGTCCGCACCGTCGACCTCGAACCGGTGCGGCGTCCGGGACGGCGGCGCGAGCAGTCCGCTGTCGTGGAACAGCGCGGCGAGGTAGAGCAGCTCCGGGTCTGGCTCGAGTCCGTGCCCTCGGGCGCGCAGCGAGCCGAACAGGAAGACCCGGAGCGAGTGGTCGAACAGCAGCGGGCTGCTCTGGCTCTTGACCAACCGCTCCGCTGCCTCGGCTCCGGGCGTGCCCGGGATCTCGACGCCTGCGATAATTCTGGACATGTCATGCTCCGTTCCGGGTCTGGATGTGGACTGTCGGTCCACCGTCCACGGTGCCAGCCGGCGTGCCACCCTCGCTGCGCCCGGCACGCCATGAACCACCCGAAAACGGACGCGGCCGGCCGCTCGGTCGTGATCCTCGTGTATGACGGTGCCAAGCTGCTCGACGTGGCCGGCCCCGCCGATGTCTTCGGCGAGGCGAATCGGCTCGGGGCGGACTACCGGATTGCGCTAGTGTCGCCCGACGGCGCGGAGGTGATCACTTCGGTCGGCATCCGGCTCGCGGTCGACGGCAGCGCCGAGCATGCCGCGACGGCGGACACCGTGATCGTCGCCGGGGCGGACGTGTACCCGAGCACCCGCGTCCCCTCTCCACTGGCCGACGCAGCACGGGCGCTGTCGCACCGGACGCGACGGCTGGCGTCGATCTGCACGGGCGCGTTCATCCTGGCGGAGGCCGGCCTCCTCGACGGTAAGCGCGCGACGACGCACTGGAAGGTCGCACAGGCCCTGGCCGCCCGCTATCCGCAGACCGCGGTGGACCTGGACGCCATCTACGTGCGCGACGGCCGCACCTACACGTCGGCGGGCGTGAGTGCCGGGATCGATCTCGCGCTGGCGCTGGTCGAAGAGGACTACGGCGCCGACCTGTCGCGCGACGTCGCGCGCGCCCTCGTGGTCTACCTGCAGCGGGCCGGCGGCCAGTCGCAGTTCTCGGCGCCGCTGCAGGGGGCGCCCCCGCGGACGCCCGCGCTCCGGCGCATCGCCGACCTGGTCGTGGCCGACCCGACCGCACGGCACACCCAGGCCGAGCTGGCCGAGCACCTCAATCTGAGCACGCGGCATCTCAGTCGGCTGTTCCGCGAGGAGCTGTCGACCACGCCGACGCGGTATGTGGAGTCCATCCGCTTCGACATCGCGCGGTCGCTGCTCGATCAGGGCTACAACGCGACGGAGGCCGCCGAGCGGGCGGGCTTCCCGAGCTACGAGAGCCTGCGGAGGGTCTTCTCCCGTGAGCTCGGGATCTCCCCCGCCGCGTACCAGCGCAGGTTCCACAGCGCTGCGCCGCAAGGCGCCGAGGACGGACTCGCGGTCATTCCTCGCTGACCTGCACGATCGTCTTGCCTCGCCCGGTGCTGCCGGTTTGGAACGCGACGGGTGCGTCGTCGAGCGAGACGACATCCCCGACGAACGTGCGCAGCCGGCCGGCGCGCACCCGCTGGGCGAGCTCGCTCAGCTGCCGCCGGTCGGGCTCCACCACGAAAAACACCGCGGTGACTCCTGGGCGCTGAACGGCCGGAGGCGCCGCGATTGTGACGAACGTTCCGCCGTCGCGGACGAGCCCGGCCGAATCGGCGCCGAGCTCGCCGCCGATCACATCGAACACGAGGTCGGCCTCCCCCGCGGCCGCCGGCCAGTTCCTCGCGGTCTCGACGAAGCGGTGGACGCCCGCCTCGATCGCCCGCTGACGGTGGGCGGGACGGCCAAGGCCGACCACGTATGCGCCCGCCTCGGCGGCCAACTGGGCGACCACCGAGCCGACGCCGCCGGCGACGCCGTTGACGACGACTGTCTGGCCGGCCCGGAGGCACCCGTGCTCGAAGAGACCCTGCCACGCGGTGAGGCCCGAGATCGGGAGGCTGGCCCCGGTGACGAAGTCGATGTCGGCGGGCAGTGGCGCGAGGTTGCGCGCCTCGACGGCGACGTGCTCGGCCAGCGCCCCGTCGCGCGTCCAGTCCGCGAAGCCGAACACGCGCTGGCCGACGGTCAACCCGGTCGTTCCGTAGCCGAGCGCGGTCACGACGCCGGCGAGCTCGTGGCCAGGGATGGTGGGGGTCCGATCGCGCCCGGTGCGGTCCGCCCAGGTGGCAGGCCAGTCCAGCTCGCCGGGTGTGAAACCGGCGGCGCGAACCTCGACGATGACGTCGTTCTCCGATGCGTGCGGCGCGGGCCGGCTCCTCACGGTCATGCCCGCGGTGCCGCGGGCCTTGTCGATCACGGTGATCGCTTTCATCAGCGTGCTCTCTCCTGTTCTGTGCTCGTCTGCGGTGCTCGCTCCCCCGGTCGCGTCACTCCGGCCACGCGGAGTCCTGGATGACCTCGACGAAGTCGGTCCGCCGGAAGCCGGGCACGAAGTGCTCGAGCACATCGGCGTTCACGGTGCCGAAGGTCGACGCCGGCCGCCCGGCGAACCCCTCGGTGAACGCACCCAGGATGCGCTCCTTGAACCGCGGGCGGGGGTGCGTGTCCACGACGGCCGCGATCTCGGCGTCCGTGAGCGCATCCAGCCGCAGGCCGAGCACGTCCGTCTCGACACCCGCCGTGGTGGCCGCGATGACAGGGGCCATGCGCCACGGTACGTCCGGAGTGGTGTGCAGCGCGATGGCCGTCCAGACCTGCTCCGCGTCAGCCGCGCTGAAACCGTGCTCGGTGAGGAACGCGCGCGCCCGGTCCGCCCCGTCCAGCTCGAAGCGCTGCTCGTCGCCGCGATAGGGCGGCACGAGTCCGAGGTCGTGGAACAGGGCAGCCACGTACAGGAGCTCCGGATCCGGTTCCAGGCCGGCACGGGCCGCCTGGAGCGAACCGAACAGGTAGACGCGCCGGGAGTGGTGGAAGATCAGCTCCGGCGTGGTGGTGCGGACCAGCTCGGTCGCGTCCGCGACCATACGACTGTCGGGGACGCAGACCCCGGCGATGACTTCGGTGGACACAGTTTCCTCCAGTGGATGCGGATGGGCAGTGGCCTGCCCGCTCCCCAGTCTGCGCGGCCGGCTCGCGGCCACGCCCCTCAGCATCGGCCACGAATGCCCCGAATTCAGACGAACGGCCGCTCGGGAACCAGCTCAAATCAGTAATTAGGGTCGTAAGTCGGCAAATACCCACGGATGCGCCGCGGGGTGCACGCCCAACGCGCGCAATGTCCGCGGCGGGGTGAAGGTCCTCAGATCGTTCTCAGCGCGCCCCGAAGAGCCGACTCCACAGTGCCGCGACGCGCCTCGTCCGAGTGCTCGGCTCCACTACGCGGGCGTCGGTTGCCGGCTCGGTCGACAATCTGCGTACGCGTACGGCGGCGAGATCGTGCAGATTGTTGCGTCGGGTTCCGTCCCAATTCGCGTACAGATACGAGCCGCCTATCGCTGAGATGGCGCGCACCGGCACGCGCACATACGAGTCAGGCCCCGTGACGTAGCAGGCCTCGCCGCGGTGGATTTGTGCCGAAGCGTACGTCGCGTCCACGACGCCGTGCGGTGTGATGAGAGCCACGATGGCTCCGAGCTCGTCTCGGGCGACGACTTCGATCTTCAGATCAGACATGGTTCCTCGGGTGGTGCAGCGGCTCGGAGCCGCGCTTGCGGAAGCTGGTGAGGCTGCACCGTGAGATGTATCGCGTCGATCGGTCGCCGCGAGAGCAACTGCGGCGACGTCCCCGGATCACAGGATAGGGAAACGACTATTGATCAGTCCAATAGCTGCCGCTTATTGCATTCATCTGCAGCTCGCATGAATTTCCCATGGAGAGGCCCGAGATCCGCACGGATCCGGGGCGCGCCCGCCCCTACCCGATGCTCTTCCGCCACCGCGCCGAGAAGCACATCGCGGCGAAGCCGATCGAGTCGTTGACGTCGAGCATGGGGCGGTTCTCCTCGGCGTTGATCGTCTCCACGCGTTCGCACGCGGGGAACCGTTCGGTCAGTTCGCGGAGGTTGGCGAGCTTCAGCAGCATCCCGAGCCGGTGTCCGCGGTGCTCGCGCAGGACCAGGGTGTCCATCTGCTCGGCCGGCCGGTCGGTTTCGGCCGACACGTCGAGTTCCGTGAACCCGACGGCCTGGCCGGTCGCCTCGTCGACCACGATCGACGTCAGCGCGACGCGGGGGCTGTCGGCCCAGAGGTCGTCGACGGCGCGGACGCGCTCCGCCGTCCACACGTCGGTCAGCTCGATGCCGGCGTTGGGGGCGTCGGTGCTCATCCGGGTGCGCAGCAGCGCGATGGACTCCACCCACTCCTCCGGCGTCCGACCCTGCCAGCTGACCGTCCGGTACCCGGTCGCCGCGGCGACCGCCTCGGCGAGGTGGGCGGAGAACACGTCCGCGTCGACGGGCAGCGGCAGGGCGCTGATGCGCCCCACCTGTTCGAGCGAGAAGCCCGCACGGAGCAGGAACCGGGTCGACGGGAGGTCGACCGGCACCGACCCGAACCCCGTCGGCGCGGGAACGGCCTCGCCCCCGACGCCCGCCGGATACGTCGTCTGATTCTGGATGGTCGTGCGGCCGGCCTCCCGAGCCAGCTGCTCGAGGCGGTCGTAGAGCGCGGAGCCGATGCCGCGGCCGCGGAACTCCGGGAGGACCCCGACCGCGCCCCAGCATTCGCTCGCGCCGGCCGGAAGCGCCAGGTTCGCCCGGGCGACGACACGGCCGCCGACCTTGGCGACGAGTCCGGACATCTGCCTCGACTCGTCCTTCCAGTCCGGGAGCAGTTCGGCGGCGGTCATGACATCGCCGGCGTGGCCGCGCTGCTCCGCCTCGACGGCGCTCCGCACCGCGGCGAAGGCGACGAAGTCCGCCGCATCCGGTGCGTCGACGCTCGCGGGGACGACGAGCGGCTCGATGGTGAAGTCCGAGAGCATGACGGTGTGATCTGAAGAAGACATGAAACCTCTTTGTTGGCAGGATCGATCGACTCACCCACGGCATGGGGAGGAAGGGAGTCACTGCTACAGAATCACGAGGGACAGCATTCCACAGCACCGGGCAGGAGGACAAGGCGGCACGCGAGGGACCGCGGTCGGCGCTGGCCGCCGCCACCAGGTCGTGCCAAGATCGCGTCTGACGATCGACGCAGAGCGGAGGACTCCGGATGGGAAGGTACCTGGACAGCACGAAACGCCTGACGATCTCCCCCGACGACGTGCCGGGCTTCCTCGGATGACCGGCTCCGAATCCGCGCAGCGGACCGACGCGCTGGAGGCCGCCGCACTCGAGCTCGCTGAGCGCGACCCGGTGCTGGCGCGGCTCCACGCACAGCTCGGCATCCCGCATTTCCCGATCCCCTTCGAAAGCCCGTTCGCGTCGCTGGTGCGCAGCATCACCTACCAGCAGATCGCCGGGGCGGCGGCGTCGGCCATCCACGGACGCCTGGTCGCCGCGCTCGGCGACATCGTGCCGGAGCGCATGCTGGCCCTGTCGGACGACGAGCTGCGACGCGTCGGACTGTCGAAGAACAAGGTGGCATCCCTCCGCGACCTCGCCGCACGGGTGGTCGACGGCGACGTCGTGCTCGACCACGAGTCGCTGGGCGAGCTCGGCGACGACGAGGTGATCGCCCAGCTCTCGCGTGTGCGCGGGATCGGACCGTGGTCGGCGCAGATGTTCCTGATCTTCCACCTCCACCGTCTCGACGTCTGGCCCGTCGGCGACCTGGCCGTGCGCAGGGGCTACGGCCTCGCGTGGCGGGTTCCGGCCCCGACGCCGAAGCAGCTCGAGGCGGCGGGCGACGCCTTTCGCCCCTGTCGGACCCTCGTGGCCTGGTACTGCTGGGCGGTCGCGGCCGATCCTGCCTACTCGGAGGCCGACTCTGCGGCTCCGGAGGCCCTGCAAACGGACGGTCAGTGACTCTCTGGGGATCTTCAGGACTGATCCGCCGCGAACTGCTGATCTTCGAACGAAGTCCCGCGATAGTAGCGGTATGCGCACACTCGTCGCTTCGCTGATCGGCGCAGTGCTGGCCGTGGCGCTCCTGTGGGCTCCCACGGGCGCGGTGGCGCCCGCCGGCGACTCCGTCTTCGGCAGTCGCCTCTACGTCGACCCCACCAGCGACGCCCGCCGGACGGCCGACCGGCTGGCCGCCGCGGGAGACGCTCACCGGGCGGCGCTCATCGAGCAGATCGCGAGCCAGCCCACGGCCGTCTGGCTGGGCGACTGGGACGGCCCGGCGCTGCTGGACAGCGTGATCCAGAGCCATCTGCGGGCCGCGGCCGCGCAGGGCGCGACACCGGTGTTCGTCACCTATGCGATTCCAGACCGCGACTGCGGGGACTATTCCGCCGGCGGCTTAGCGCCCGATCAGTACCTCGACTGGAACCGGCGGATCGCCGCGGCGCTTGCCGGCAGCTCGGCCGTCGTGCTGATCGAGCCGGACTCCCTCTCCATGCTGCCGAGCGCGAAATGCGCGGGAGTCGCGAACACCCGCCTCCCGCTCCTCCGCTCCGCCGTGAGCATCCTCAGCGCGGCCGGGCTCAGCACCTACCTCGACGGCGGCAACGCGCGCTGGCTTAGCCCGGGCCTTCAGGCGTCGTATCTGAAGGCGGCGGGCGTCGCCGGCGCGCGCGGCTTCTTCACGAACGTCTCGAACTTCGACACCACGCAGGCCGAGCGCGACTACGCCGGCAAGCTGTCTTCGCGCGTCGGCGGGAAGCACTTCGTGATCGACGTCTCCCGCAACGGCAAGGGCTGGACGGGCACCTGGTGCAACCCACCCGTCTCCGCGCTCGGCCAGAACCCGCAGATCACGGAGTCCCCGACGGCCAGACTCGATGCTCTGCTCTGGGTGAAGCACCCCGGCTCGAGCGACGGCACCTGCAACGGCGGCCCTCCGGCCGGGGCGTGGTTCGAGAGCGGGGCGGAGGCCCTGGTGCGGGGACGGGGGCCGGCAGCGCCGGCAGGTGAGCGTCAGCGCCGGTCGAACCCCGCCACGAGCAGGAGCCGGACGGACGCCGAGGTCAATTGCGCCGGGCGTTGGCGATGGCGAGGTTCAGATACGAGACCCTGAGCCCGAGCGAGTACTTCCGTTCCGACGGCACGGTTCCCGGGTCTCTGAGGCACGTCTCGACATCCTCCAGGTTCGTGGCGGTGAGCAGTGCGATGTTCTGCGGGGTGAGCTTGAACTCGATCGCGAGACCTTCGAGAATCCCGCGGAGTCGTTCGTCGTCGTCGATTTCGAGCCCCTGGATGAGCTGCGATCCGAGCACGGACAGACGCGTGGTCTCGTCGCCGGACAAGACGGGTGCCTTCGCCGAGAGTCCGGCGACGGAACGGTCGAGGAAATCGGCAAGACGCTCGCCGGCTATGCCGGTGATGGCGCGCAATGCTTCTTCCGAGATGCGGCCTTCAGCGATGATGCGCCGCAGCTCGTCCGCAGGGTTGTGGCCCGTGCCATCCATCGCCGTCGCGTCCTTTCTCACCCCTGGCGCCCCACACGCCGTTCGATCACTGTCATTAGAGCAGAGGGGTCGTCAGTTCTTGAAGGTCGTGTAGTTCGGCATGGTCTTCGCGACAGCCGCTCCCAGAAGAAACGCCGTGCCTTCCAGGACACCGCTGTAGGTGTGACCACGAAGATTGCTCGTAGCGATCGAGCCGGAGAACGCGAAGACGGGAGTTCGACCGCCAGACTGACCGTTCGTCAGGTTGGCCACAGTGAAAACCCCGGCGAAGGTCGTGACGGGGATGGACATCGCGATGCCGTAATAGAAGACGCCCTTCGAAGCAGTGACCGTCAGAGTTCCGGCATTGCCGCTGTACACCGTGAACAGCGAGATCCCACCGGGGCCGGGCTCGGGAGCGATACGCTCCATACCGACCGTCACCGTTTCACCCTCTGCGAAGGCGACCGTCTGACCGTCGATCGTGAGCTCATAAGCCGGTTCGCCACCGACCTCCGCGGCGTTCGCCGGCGCCGACATCATTCCAAGAGTAAGGACGGCTGCGACCAGCGCCACGATGTGGAAGGAGAATCTCCGCTTCGAACCGCGTCTGCGTGTCCCGTCGATCCCGCTCGAATTCGTCATTCCCGTCTCCTCCTCGAGACTCGCTTATCGCCCAATCGCGATGTCAGAAATACTATTTCTTACATCTGCAATTGGCAACTCGCGGGATGATCTCCGAGGGACGAACGCTCAGGGCGGCGCCTTCCCACCCAGCGCTCCTACTACTTCGTCCGCACCTCGAACCCCACCCCCAGCAGCTCCGCATCCCGCGATGACGGCCCCACCAGCAGCTCGAAAGCTCCCGCCTCCACCAGCCGCTCCCCCGCCGCGTCCACGATCGTGCACTCGGCGACCGGCAGGCGAAGCCCCACTCGCGCGGACTCCCCCGGTGCGAGCTCCACCTGGCGGTAGGTCTTCAGCTCCTTGTCGGCCCAGCTCACGCTCGTGACCAGGTCGCGCACGTAGACCTGCACCGTCTCGCGGACCGCGCGGTCGCCCGTGTTGGTGACCGTCACCCAGGCCTCGATGTCGTCGCGCACGTCGAGTTCGGAGTGTGCGAGGGTCAGGTCGGCGTACTCCACCGTCGTGTACGACAGCCCCTGCCCGAAGGCCCACGCCGGCGCCTGGGTGAGATCGGCGTAGCGGTCGCCGTGCTGGCCGCGGAGCTGGTTGTAGTACGTCGGCTGCTGGCCGACGTGGCGGGCGAACGAGATCGGGAGGCGGCCGGAGGGCTCGACGCGGCCTGCCATGATCTCGGCGATCGCCTGGCCGCCGAGCATTCCGGGGTTGGCGGCCCACAGCACGGCGGCGGCCCTCGCGACCGATGCCGGCAGCACGAGGGGCTTGGAGGCCAGCAGCACGACGATCACCGGTTTGCCGGTCGCGATCACCGCGTCCAGCAGGGCGATCTGGCCGCCGATCAGCTCCAGCGTCGCGGTGGAGCGGCCCTCCCCGACGAGCTCGATCCGGTCGCCGACCACGGCCACGACCACATCCGACTCCGAAGCAGCGGCCACCGCCTCGGCGATCAGGTCCGCGTCCGGCGCGGATGGCACGACCACGGGGGGCCGCGGCTGCCCGTCCGGGAACGTCGCACCGCGCGGGTCGTCCTCCAGGGTCAGGATGTCGGCGCCACGGGCGTGACGCACGGTCCAGCCGTCGATCGCGCGCAGGCCGTCGAGCACCGTCGTGATCATCTCGCGCGGCTGCCCGTCGAGCCAGCCGGCCTGGCCGGAGCCGCCGGCCCAGTCGCCGAGCTGGGTCTGGGCGTCGTCGGCGAGCGGGCCGACCAGGGCGACGCGCAGCGACGGCTGCGTCAGCGGCAGCGTGCCGTCGTTCTCCAGCAGCACGATCGACCGGCGGGCGATCTCCAGGTTGAGCTCGGCGTGCGCGGCGTTCCCGACCACGGCGTCCAGGTCCGGCGACGGGAGGCGCGGGTCCTCGAACAGGCCGAGGTCGAACTTGAGCGTCAGGATGCGGGCGACGGCGGCGTCGAATGCGTCCTCCGCGAGCATCCCCCGCTCGACGGCCTCCAGTGCGCCCTCGTAGAACCCCGGGGTCGTCATCACCATGTCGTTGCCCGCGCGCACCGCTGCGGCCGATGCGTGCGCGTAGTCGGGCTGCACCTTCTGCTCCCAGACCATCCGGCCGACGTTGTCCCAGTCGGTGATCAGCGTGCCGGTGTACCCCCACTCGCCGCGGAGCACCTCGCTCAGCAGCCAGTCGTTCACGGTGATCGGCACGCCGTCCGTGGTCTGGTAGCCGAGCATGAAGGTGCGGCAGCCCTCGCGGGCCACCCGCTCGAACGGCGGCAGGAACCAGCTGCGGAGCTTGCGCCGCGAGATGTCGGCCTCGCTCGCGTCCCGGCCGCCCTGCGTCTCCGAGTAGCCGGCGAAGTGCTTGGCCGTGGCGAGGATCGCGGTCGGGTCGTCCAGCCCGGTCCCCTGATAGCCGCGCACCATGGCGCTGGCGAGCTCGCCGATGAGGAACGGGTCCTCACCGAAGGTCTCGCTGATCCGGCCCCAGCGGAGGTCGCGGGCGATGCAGAGCACCGGCGAGAACGTCCAGTGCACGCCCGTCACGGCGACCTCCACAGCGCTCGCGCGGGCGACGCGCTCGATCAGCTCGGCGTCCCACGACGCGGCCATGCCGAGCTGGGTGGGGTAGATCGTCGCGCCGGGCCAGAACGAGTGGCCGTGGATGCAGTCCTCGCCGACCAGCAGCGGGATCCGCAGCCGGGTCTCGGCTGTCAGCCTGTTGGCCTCCAGGATGCGCTCCGGCGACGTGTGCAGGATGGAGCCGACGGCCCGGCGCAGGATGTGGTCCTGGAGGTCGTCGCGCGCGTCGAGCTGGAGCATCTGCCCGACCTTCTCCTCCACCGTCATGCGGCCGAGGAGGTCGCGGACACGTTCGGCGGTGGTCAGTGCCGGGTCCTTGTACGGAAGGGCCTCCTCGATGGTCGCGGTGCTGGTGGACGGGAGGGTCGAGGTCATGCGGAGTCGCTTTCGGGTGTGGCTGCGGCCGGAACGGCCGTGACGGGAGACGTGCGCACCTGGGTGACGGCGGCGTTGACGTTCATGCCCTTGCGCTTCATCGCCCTGGCGCGCTCGCCCGCCGAGCGGAGGCGCGGGTTGACGTACTCGTCAATGCCGAAGTTGATCAGGGCGAGGGAGACGCCGAGGAGCGCGATGCACAGGCCGGCGGGGACGTACCACCACCAGTAGTCGGGGAACGCGTTGTTCTGCTGCGCCCAGAACAGGATGGTGCCCCAGTTCAGGTTCGACACCGGGATGACGCCGATGAACGCGAGCGTGGTCAGTCCCAGCACCGCGGCGGTCATGGTGCCGACGAAGCTGGAGGCGATGATCGCCATCAGGTTCGGCAGCATCTCCACCAGGATCACCCGGTGCAGCGGCTCGCCGTTCGCGCGCGCGGCCTGGATGAAGTCCCGGTTGCGCAGTGACATGGTCTGCGCGCGCAGCACGCGGGCGCCCCACGCCCAGCCGGTCAGGCCGAGCACGGCGGCGATGAGCGCGAGCGGCGGGTCCTGGAACTGCGAGGCGACGATGATCATCAGCGGCAGGCCGGGGATGACCAGGAACACGTTCGACAGCGCCGACAGCGACTCGCTCTTCCAGCCGCGCAGGTAGCCGGCGGTCACGCCGACGACGATCGCGACGACCGTGGCCATGAACGTCGCCAGGAAGCCGACGACGAGCACGCCGCGGGTTCCGTAGACGAGCTGGCTGAAGACGTCCTGGCCGATGTGCGTCGTGCCCAGCAGGTGCGTGAACGACGGCGGCTGCAGCGTCTCGTCCAGGTGCTGCGCCTCCGGGTCGTACGGCGCGATCAGCGGCGCGAAGATCGCGACCAGCACGAAGACGCCCAGGATGATCAGGCCGGTGGCCGACTTGGGGTTGCTGAACATGGCCAGGGAGGCCTTGAGCTGCGACCAGAAGGTGGCCTTCGCCGGGGCGGAGGGCTGGCGGGCGGCCGCCTGGATCGCGGCGGTGCGCGGCTCGGTCGTCCGGGGTTCGGCGGTGCGCGGCTCGGCGGTCCGGGGTGCTTGCGTGGTCATGGGTCAGGCCTCCGTCTGGCGGGTGCGCGGGTCGAGGATGGCGTAGGCGATGTCCGCGATGATGTTCGCCACCAGCACGGCCAGGACGAGCACGAGGAAGATGCCCTGCATCAGCGCGTAGTCCTTCGCGTTGGTCGCGTTGAGCAGCAGCAGGCCGATGCCGGGGTAGGAGAACACCATCTCCATCACGATCGTGCCGCTGACGATGAAGCCGAGCGCCAGCGCGAAGCTCTGGATCTGCGGCAGCACCGCGTTGCGGGCCGCGTAGCGCCACAGCACCCGCCGCTCCGGCATGCCCTTCGCCTGCGCCACGGTGATGTAGTCCTCGTCGAGCACGGTGAGCATCATGTTGCGCATGCCGAGCACCCAGCCGCCGATCGAGACGACGACGATGGTGGCCATCGGCAGGGCGGCGTGCGAGACCACCTGGCCGATGAAGTCGGCGTTCCAGCCCGGGTCGACGCCCAGCTCGTAGGCGTGGCCGGCCGGGAACCAGCCGAGCGTGGTCGAGAAGATGGCGATGAAGATCAGGCCGAGCCAGAAGTACGGGATCGTGCCGAGGAACGTCGTCACCGGGATGAAGACGTCCAGCGGGCCGCCGCGCTTCCAGCCGATCACCGCGCCGAGGCTCGTCCCGATCAGGAACGAGATGACCGTGGCGAAGCCGACCAGCCCGAGCGTCCACGGCAGGGCGGAGGCGATCGCGTCGCCGACCGGCGCCATACCGGTCGAGATCGAGACGCCCAGGTTGCCGTGCAGCAGCATGTTCCAGTAGTCGAGGTACTGCTGCCACAGCGGCACCGACTTGTCGACGCCGAAGAGCAGCCGGAGCGCCTTCGCAGCGTCGGGGGTCAGCTGACCCTGGCTGCGCGCCATGTACGCGGAGACCGCGTCGCCCTTCATCAGGCGCGGGATGAAGAAGTTGATGGTGATCGCCGCCCAGAGGGTGAACACGTAGAACGCCACCCTCCCGCCGATGAAACGCCACGGGACGCGGACGCCCGCACGCTCGGCCCGGGCGGCGCTCGTGCCGACGAGGGTGGGATCGACAGCCGACTCAGCGCTCACAGCGCACCTCCTGCAGTCTGCCCGGACAGGGCACCGAAGTGCTTCTCGGGATCGGGGGACGCGGCGCGCAGCTCGCGCGTGTAGGGGTCCTGCGGGCGCAGGATCACGTCGTCGGCCGGCCCGTGCTCGACGATCCGGCCCTGGTTGAGCACGATGATCTCGTCGCTGAAGTGCCGGGCGGTGGCCAGGTCGTGGGTGATGTAGAGCACCCCGAGGCCTTCCTCCCGCTGCAGGTCGGCGAGCAGGTTCAGCACGCCGACGCGCAGCGAGACGTCGAGCATGGAGACCGGCTCGTCGGCCACGAGCAGCGCCGGCCGGGAGGCCAGGGCGCGCGCGATGGCGACGCGCTGGCGCTGGCCGCCGGACAGCTCGTGCGGGCGGCGGTCGATCACGGCGTCGGCGTCCAGCTGGACGCGCTGCAGCAGGCGGCGCACCTCGTCGTCCACCTCGGCGCGCGGGACGACGCGGTCCAGCCGGAGCGGGCGTTCGATGTGGTGGCGGATCGAGTGCGAGGGGTTCAGCGAGGCGAACGGGTCCTGGAACACCATCCGCAGCTGCTGGCGGTACTGGCGCAGCCGCTTTCCCGACCGCGGGATGGGAGCGCCGTCCAGCAGCACCTGGCCGCTGGTCGGCGTCTCCAGCTGGGTCAGGATCTTCGCGATCGTGGACTTGCCGCTGCCCGACTGGCCGACGAGGCCGATCGTCTGCCGCCGGCCCAGCGTGAAGCTGACGTCGTCCAGGGCCTTCAGCTGCCCGGAACCGCGGACGTTGTAGATCTTCGTGACGTTGCTGAACTCGAGCGTGGTCATCGGACGACCACTCCTCTCTCGCCGGTGAGCCGCGGGAACGACTGCAGCAGCTTCTGTGTGTACTCGTGCTGCGGGTCGGTCCAGATCTGCTGCGCGGTGGCCAGCTCCACGATCTCGCCCTCCCGCATGATCGCGATCCGGTCGCTGATCTCCAGCAGCAGCGGGAGGTCATGGGTGATGAAGACGACGGAGAAGCCGAACTCGTGGCGGAGCTGGGAGATCTGCTTGAGGATCTCGCGCTGCACCAGCACGTCCAGCGCGGTCGTCGGCTCGTCCATCACCATCAGCTGCGGCCGGAGCGCGAGGGCCATGGCGATCATGACCCGCTGCCGCATCCCGCCGGAGAGCTCGTGGGGGTACGAGCGCGCCCGCTGGCCGCCCACCTTCACGATCTCCAGCAGCTCGGCCACCGCAGCGCGGCGCTCGGAGCGGCTCATCCCGGGCCGGTGCACCTGGAAGACGTCCTCGAGCTGGGAGCCGATGGTGGCCACCGGGTTGAGCGCGTTCATGGCGCCCTGGAAGACCATGGAGATCTTGTCCCAGCGGAAGCGGCGCATCTGCTCCGCGTCGAGGGCGTTGATGTCGATGTCCTCGCCGCTGTCGTCGTGGAAGACGACGCTGCCGCTGGTGATCACCGCCGGGGGCTTGAGCAGGCGCTGCACCCCGTAGGCGAGCGTGGTCTTGCCGCAGCCGCTCTCGCCGGCGAGGCCGACGATCTCACCGCGCTTGATGTCGAGGGAGACGTTCTTGACCGCCGGGACCGGCGGGTCGACGTCGTACACGACCGAGAAGTCGCGTACGGAGAGGAGGGAGTCTGTCATGGGGGCGTCGCTTTCCTGCTGTCCGCGGGCCGTCCGGGGTGGACGCCGGCACGAGTGCCGACGTCCACCCCGGACGTGCTCGGTGTAACTACTTGCCGGCGGGCTTCAGGTTCATCAGCACCTGGACGGCCGACGGCTGCGTCGGGTCGGCGGTGGCGTACTGGTCCTTCTCGCTCGGCCAGCCGACGAACTTCCGGGTGTTGTACTCGGCGAGCTGCGGGTGGGTTCCGATCGGGATGGCCGGGACGTCGTCCACGAAGATCTTCTGCAGCTTGTTCAGCGCGGCCGTGCGGGCGCCGTCGTCGGACGCCTGCGCGTACTCCTTGAGCAGGGCCGTGGCCTCCGGGTTGCTGTAGCGCCCGAAGTTGTCCGAGACCTTGCCGTCGGCGGCCTGGTCGATGTAGCTGCTGTTCATCACGTCGTCGTAGATGTGCCACGGGTTCGAGCCGGAGCCGGTCCAGTGCAGCACGGCGTCGAAGTCGCCCGAGGCCACGTTGGCGAACCAGGTGTCGGCGTCGGGCGTCGCGACCTTCGCGTCGATGCCGAGCGTGCTCTTCAGCTGAGTCGCGACCAGCTGGATGCCGGTGACGTAGTCGTTCCAGCCCTGCGGGTCCTGCAGCGTGAAGGAGACCGGCTTGCCGGACGGGTCGGTCAGTGCGCCGTCCTTCCAGGTGTAGCCGGCGTCGGTGAGGATCTTCTTCGCGCCGTCGACGTCGATCTTGAACGTCTGGTCCTTGTACTCCGACGCGATGTACTGGTCGCCGGTCGGCTGCGGGATGCCCGTGACGTTGGTCAGCTCGGGACCGGCGTTGCTGCGCGCCTTCTCGGCGTGCGCCTTGCGGTCGATGACCAGGTTCACGGCCTTGCGGAGCGCGACGTCGTTGAACGGCGCCTTGGCCGTGTTGACGACGATCATGTCCGGGCTCAGGACGTTGGCGCCCCAGAAGACGTTGTGCTTCGGGTCCTTGTCCACGTAGTTCTTCTGGTAGTCCGTGATGAAGATCTGCGCCCAGTCGGTCTCGCCGCTCTGCAGCGCGCGGAGGAGGCCGGTGTTGTCGTTGTACTCGAGGTACTTCAGCTGGGCCACCGGGACCGTGCCGCCCCAGTAGTCCTTGCGCGCCTGGAGGACGACGCCCTGCGAGGAGAAGCTCTTGATCGTGTACGGGCCGGTGCCCACTGCCTTGGCGACCGGGTCCTTCGTCGGGTCGGCGACGCCCTTCCACTGGTGCTCGGGGACGATCGGGACCTGCAGCACGTCGCCCTGCTTGACGAACTTCGACTCGCTGAAGTCCAGGACCACGTTGTCGCCGTCCTTCTTGACCTCGGTCAGCTTGAGGCCGCCCAGGTCGAGAGCCGGGGTGTTCTTGATCAGGTTGTAGGTGAAGACGATGTCGTCGGCGCCGAACGCCTTGCCGTCGCTCCACGTGACGTTCTTGCGGGGGGTGACGGTGAGCTGCGTGTAGTCCGCGTTCCACTGGACCTTGGAGGCGAGCCACGGGGTGGTCTCGTTCTTGCCGACCGGGTTGACGATCGCCAGGGGCTCGTAGATCATCCGGTCGTAGCCGAGCGACATGCCGGAGCCGGTGGTGATGAACGGGTTGTTGATCTGCGTCGCCAGGATGGCCGCGCCGTCCGGCTTCGCGACGGTGAGCGAACCGCCGCTCGCGCTGCTCGCGCCCGACTTGGCGTCGGACGAGCAGCCGGTGAGTGCGATGGCGCTGAACGCGGCGATCGCGGTCGCCGTGATGACGTACTTTTTAAGCCTCATTGCTTCTCCTTCGTGGCGGGCACATCCGTTGTGCCCTGGTGCTGCGGAATGTCGGCTGACGATAACTTGCTTACTGGTCAGAAAGCAAGTTGGTTGAGGTGAGGTTACTCACTGGTAAGCTCGGCCGCAACCAGCACGGCAGGAGCGACGGAAATGGCCAGCAGCGGCACCGGCACCAGCACCGGCACCGGCACGCGCCCGGAGACCGAGCGCAAGCGCAAGGACATCCTGCGCGCAGCGATCGAGACCTTCGGCACGAAGGGGTCGACCAACGGCACGCTCGCGGACATCGCCGAGCAGGTCGGGATGACCCACGCCGGCGTCCTGCATCACTTCGGCTCCAAGCAGAACCTGCTGCTGGAGGTGCTCGAGTTCCGCGACCAGGACGATGTCGCGCACCTCGCCGACCGCCACATCCCCGGCGGCCCTGCGCTGTTCGCGCACCTCGTCGCGACCGCGCAGCGCAACGCCCTCCGCCCCGGCATCGTGCAGGTCTACACCGTGCTCTCGGCCGAGGCGGTCACCGACGACCACCCGGCGACGGCGTACTTCCAGGACAGGTACCGGACGCTCAGGCGCGAGATCGACGACGCCTTCCGGGAGCTCTGCGCCCAGGAGGGCGTCACCGACCCCGACACGATCGACCGGGCGGCCGCCGCGATCCTCGCCGTCATGGACGGCCTGCAGCTCCAGTGGCTGCTGGAGCCCACGGCGGTCGACCTCGCGGGGGCGAGCGAGTTCGCCATCCAGGCGATCGTGAACGGGGTGCTGAATCCGGGCGCGGGGCTGGATTCGTACGTGCGCGACGCCTGAGCGACGAAGGTCGGCCTCCTCCTCCAACGTTGTAAAGTCGTTTCCTGGCAGAATTCGCAGGCGGGCCCGTTTGACACGGTCGGATCCGCTCGGCGATCATTCTTGTACAACGTTGTAAACGCCGCCATCGCGCGAAGACCGAGGAAGCAGACATGCCTGAAACCCACATCGCCCTCGACCGCTCCAGCCGGGTCGCCACGATCGACCGCCGCATCTTCGGCTCGTTCGTGGAGCACCTCGGCCGCTGCGTCTACGACGGCATCTACGAGCCGGGGCACCCGACCGCGAACGAGGACGGCTTCCGCCTCGACGTGGTCGAGCTGGTCAAGGAGCTCGGCGCGACCACCATCCGCTACCCGGGCGGCAACTTCGTCTCCGGCTTCCGCTGGGAGGACAGCGTCGGCCCGCGCGAGCAGCGCCCGGTGCGCCGCGACCTGGCCTGGCACTCGCTGGAGACCAACCAGGTCGGCCTGGACGAGTTCTCGCGCTGGCTGAAGCTCACCGGCTCGGAGCTCATGCTCGCGGTCAACCTCGGCACCCGCGGCATCGACGAGGCGCTCGACCTCCTGGAGTACGCCAACCACCCGTCCGGCACCGCGCTCAGCGACCAGCGCATCGCGAACGGCACCGTGGAGCCGCACGACATCCGGATGTGGTGCCTCGGCAACGAGATGGACGGCCCCTGGCAGACCGGCTACATGACCGCCGACGACTACGGCAAGCTCGCCGCCCGCACCGCCCAGGCGATGAAGGCGGCCGACCGCCACCTCGAGCTCGTCGCGTGCGGGTCCTCCGGCTCCGGGATGCCGACCTTCGGCGACTGGGAACGCACCGTGCTGGAGCACGCGTACGACAACGTCGACTTCATCTCGGCGCACGCCTACTACCAGGAGCGCGGCGGCGACCTCGGGTCGTTCCTGGCCTCCTCGGTGGACATGCAGTACTTCATCGACACCGTCGTCGCGGCGGCCGACCACGTCGGGAGCAAGCGCAAGAGCGCCAAGAAGATCGCCATCTCGTTCGACGAGTGGAACGTCTGGTACCTGGACGAGCACCAGGCCTCCCAGGAGGTCAACGACGAGTGGCGCGTCGCCCCGCGGCAGCTGGAGGACGTCTACTCGGTGGCCGACGCCGTGGTGGTCGGCAACCTCCTGATCACGCTGCTGAAGAACCACGACCGGGTGCGCAGCGCCTCGCTCGCCCAACTCGTCAATGTGATCGCGCCGATCATGACCGAGCCGGGCGGCGCGGCCTGGCGGCAGACCACGTTCTTCCCGTTCTCGGTCACGAGCCGGCTCGCGCGCGGCGAGGTGCTGCGGCTGGCCGTGCGCACGGGCAGCTACGACACGGCGGTGCACGGGACGGCGGACCTCGTGGACGCCGTGGCGACCCACGACGCCGAGACCGGCTCGTCCGCGGTGTTCCTAGTCAACCGGAGCCTCACCGAGTCGGAGACGGTCACGATCGACGTCCGCGACCTGGGCGCGACCGAGGTGCGCGAGGCGCTGAGCCTGTTCGACGACGACGTGTACGCGAAGAACACGCTCGCGGAGCCGGAGCGCGTGGGCCTGCGCGCCAACTCGACGGCGTCCCTCGCCGACGGCGTGCTGACCGTCGAGCTGCCGCCCGTCTCCTGGACGGCGGTCGCGCTGGGCTGATCACCGGCTGGGCCGAGGGGCACTCCGCGTGCCCCTCGGCCGTTCCGGAGTTGGCCGCCGCCTGCGCGGCATGTTAGATATGTACGATGACCGGCAAGATGTTCTCGCAGCTGTGCGCCACCGTGGCGCTGGCCGCCGTGACCGTCCTGATCGGCCGCTCGATGCACGACCTCGCGACGGCGATCCTGTTCGCCGTCGGGGTGCTCGCCACCATCCTGTCCGCCTTCCGGGTCCGCTCGCTGCGCGCGAAGCACCTCGCCGAGGTTCAGCGCCGTGTCCCCCAAAATGCCGCTACAGACGACGACAGGAATCCGTCAAGCTCTAAACGATGAGCAGGCAGCAGCAATCGGGGGTCGGCACGGACGTGGCGAAGGAGACTGTCCTTCGACCGTTCCGGGATCTGTTCACGCGCGGCCTCACGGCCGTCCTCGCCCTCACGACGCCGGTCTTCGCTGTGCTGTACTGGCTCACCATCCCGGACGGCGCCTGGACGTACGTCCTCTTCGCCCACCTGGCCGTCGTGCTGGCGACCATCGTGGGCGTGTACGCGTTCCTCAGCGCAACGATCACGCTGCGGGAGGGCGGGGTCAGGGAACGCGGCTTCTTCGGCGAGGTCCGGTTCGTCCGGCCCGCCGACGTCGGGTCCATCCTGATGGTCCGGCTGTACGACGGCAGCACCCTCGACACGCTCCCCCAGCTCTTCGTCGTCGGGAACGACGGCCGGATGCTCATCCGGATGCGCGGGCAGTTCTGGTCGACGGAGGACATGGAGCGGGTCGCAGAGGAGCTCGACGTACCGGTGACCCGGCCCGAGGACTTCATGACCATGACGCAGCTCCGGCGCCGCTCGCCCGAGCTGCTGTACTGGTTCGAGCGGATGCCGCGGTTCCGCTGACGGCGACTCGCTCGCCTGCGGCTCAGACCTCCGCGTCGGTCGCGATCGCGAGTGCCGGCCCGTCTGGACGGCTGGAGGGCAGCTCCCGGAAGCCGAGCCGGCGATAGAACGCCAGCGCGCCGGTGTTAGTGGGCGACACCCGGAGGTAGACGCCCGGGACGCCGCGCTCACGGAGGGCGGCCAGGAGCTCCCGGATGAGGCGGCGGCCGAAGCCGCGGCGCTGGAGCTCCGGCAGCAGGTCGATGTGCAGGTGGGCCGGATACCGGTCGGCCTCGGGCACGATCGACTCGTGCTGGTCCAGCCCATCGCCGATGGCCTCCCGCTCCTCCGCGGTGGGCGCCGCGTCGAGCGGATGACGCTCGCGGAAGCCGGGCAGCCATTGCTCGTCGTACCAGTCGGCGTACGCCCTGCTGTCCGCCACCGCGATCACGTAGCCGGCCACGCGCTCGCCCGTGTCGACCACGAACGCCAGATCGGGCTGGTACTCCAGGTAGGGCCCGGCGAAGACATCGGGCAGGAGGTCGTCGTCCGAGTAGAGCCCGCTGGCGTCGGCGCCGCCCGCGCCGGTCCGGACGCAGACGTCGTAGACGTCCGCGCGGTCGGCCGGGCGGTACAGGCGGATCGACGTCACCGTGCCAGTATGGCAGCGTGAGCCCGTCCGCCCCCGCCGGGCCGCTGAGCGGCGGTCCCGATCCCGACGCGCTGCTCGCACCCTGGCGAGCCCGCTGGGCGCTGGCGCCGGATGGCCCCGCGTTCGCGACGGCGTCGAGCGTGCTGCAGCCGGTCTCGCTGGGAGGCCGCGCCGCGTTCCTCAAGCTGGCGACGGCAGCCGAGGAGGCTGCAGGCGGGCGTGTCCTGCGCTGGTGGGACGGACGCGGCGCAGCTCCGGTGCTGGCCGCCGAGGGCGACGCGCTGGTCCTCGCGCGCGCCTCAGGCGACGGCGACCTCGCGGCGTCGGCGGCCTCCGGCGCGGACGGCGACGACGAGGCGACCCGTATCCTCTGCCGCGCGGCGCTGCGGCTGCACCGGATCGACGATCGGCCCCGCCCGGACGGCCTCTTCGACCTCCGACGCTGGTTCGCGGAGCTGTTCGAGCACGCCGCCGCGCACCCGCATGCCCACGGCGGCATGTTCGTGCGCGCGGCGGCGGAGGCCCGCGCGCTGCTGGCCACCCCAGAGGGCGATGTCGTGCTGCACGGCGACCTCCACCACGGCAACGTGCTCGACTTCGGCGGCGACGGCTGGCTGGCGATCGATCCCAAGCACCTGCACGGCGACCCGGCGTTCGACTTCGCCAACATCCTCTGCAACCCGGACGTGGCGGTGGCGCTGGCTCCGGGACGGCTGGAGCGGGCCGTGGCCGTCATCGGCGCGGAGACGGGGATCGGCGAGCGGCGGATGCTGCGCTGGGCGCTCGCCTGGGCCGGCCTTTCGGCGGCGTGGTCGGAGCGGGGCGGCGGCGACGCGGCGATCGCCGTCGGCGTGGGGCTGCGGGCGTCGCGAGCGCTGAGCTCGCGCTCCGGCGGCTAGGCCTTCGCGGCTAGGTCTTCGCCGGGGCCCTGCTCAGAATGAACGGGTGCGGCCGGAGGCCCTCCTCGGCCAGCTTGTACGCGAGCGGAGCCCACACGATGACCGCGACGCCGGCACCGAGCAGGATGCCGCCGATCGTGTCGCTCAGCCAGTGCGCGCCGAGGTAGGTGCGGCTGACCGCCATGAGGACCGTCCACACGGCCCCGGCGCACCACACCCACACCCTCGGGAAGAGGATCGCGAACACGACCGCCATCGTCGCCGCGTTGGCCGTATGCCCGGACGGGAATGAACCCGTGTCGGAGACGACCAGGATCTCCGTCGGCCGTGCGCGTCCGACCGTGTGCTTGAGGACCTGCACGCAGATCACCGACGCCGCGCTCGCGATCGCGAAGTAGCCGGCGCCCCACGGCCTCCGGAAGGCCAGGAGCGTCAGGAAGATCAGCACCGGGACGACCACCGAGCCGAGGATGCCGCCCCCGACGTAGTTGAAGAACAGGGCGGGCACCGTCCACACCGGCGAGCGGTGCTCGATGACCTCCTCCATCCACGCCAGGTCGACGGCGAACGGCTCGTCGTGCCGGAACACCAGGATCGCGCCGATGGCCAGCACCAGGGCGATCGCGACAGTGGCGGAGATCAGCGGCCAGCGGCGCTGGATCCGCGCGGCGGGGCGGAGCGGCGGAGGCGCGGTCATGCCATCACGGTACCCCGGCCCGCCCTCCCTCAGTGCGCGAGCGCCGGCACGGTCCGCGGGCGCACGATCAGCCACAGCGAGGCGATCGACACCGTCGCGCAGATCGCCATCATCGCGCCCATCGGAGCCGCGCTGCCGGTGCCCAGCAGCCCCACGATCGGCGAGAACACGCCCGCCGAGCCGAAGTTGAGCGCGCCCAGGAGGCTCGCCGCCGTCCCGGCCTCGTGACCGTGGTTGTTGAGCGCCAGCACCTGCACGCACGGGAAGCCGAACCCGCAGGCCGCGATGAAGAACCAGAGCGGGATCGCGACGCCCCAGATGCCGACGTGGGCCTGGTCGAGAACGACGATCGTCAGCGACGCCAGCAGCATCACGATCGTCGAGACCGCGAGGATCCACTGCGGCCCGACGTACTTGGTCAGGCGCGACGCCGACTGGACGCCGATGATGATGCCGATCGAGTTCACCGCGAACAGCAGGCCGTACTCCTGCGGTGTGAACGAGTAGAGACCCTGGAAGATGAACGGGCTCGCCGACAGGTAGGAGAACAGGCCGGTGAAGTTCGCGGCACCGACGATCGCGATGCCTACGAAGACCCGGTCGCTCAGCACGGAGCGGTAGCGCTGCCCGACGGTCGAGTGGCCGGCGTCGCGGCGACGGGCCTTCGGGAGCGTCTCGGCGATCCACAGCGAGACGCACGTGATCACGAACACCCCGTAGCAGGCGAGCACGACGAAGATGCCCCGCCACGGCATCACCAGCAGCAGCCAGGAGCCGAGCACCGGGGCCAGGACGGGCGCGAGGCCGTTGACGAGCGCGAGCCGGCTGAGCATCCGCACGAGCGGGCGGCCGCCGAACAGGTCGCGGACCATCGCCATCGCGACGACACCGCCCGCGGCGGCGCCGATCCCCATCAGCGCGCGGGCGATGCCCAGCAGCTCGACGTTGGGCGCGATCGCCGCGGCGAGACAGGCGAAGATGTGGACGCCGGTGGCGGCGATGAGCGGCACCCGGCGGCCGATCTTGTCCGACCACGGGCCCACCAGGAGCTGACCCAGCCCGAAGCCGATCGTGGTCGCCGTGAGTGTCAGCTGGATGATCGCCGTCGAGACGTTGAAGTCGGTCTCCAGCGTGGGGAGCGCCGGCAGGTACATGTCGATCGTGAACGGCCCGAGTGCGGTGAGCGCGCCGAGGATCAGGATGTACGCCAAGCGCTGACGGCCGGTGAGCGAGTCGCCGGGATGCACCACGGTGGTCACGAAAAGAGTCCTTCTGCTGGAGGGCCTGCGGGGAGGGGGTACGCGCCCGGCGCTGGACGCAAAACGACAGCACCGCGACGGGTCGCGGTGCTGGAAGCCGCCCGTTCGAATCGATTCGACCTTGGGCGCAGGTCTAAGCTTACAGCCTCCGCGGCACAAATGTGAACGTGCGCATCCCCCCATTTTCGCGGGCCACCCCGTCGCCCCACGTATCCGGGGCCGACGGCGTCGCTACGCCGCGGAGGGGGACGCGAGAAGCGGTGCGAAAGCCAGTTCGGCGGCGCCGATCATGAGGATGTCGCTGCCGAGCGCGGCGCGCGTGATCGTCAGGGTCTCGACGGAGGCGGCCAGCGCCTGAGCGGCGACGAGCTCGGGCAGGCGGCCCGGCGCCAGCTCGTGCAGCGCTCCCAGGAAGCCACCGAGCACGATCCGCTCCGGATCGAAGACGTTGGTCGCGTTGCGCAGCGCGACCGCGAGGAAGCCGAGCTGGCGGTCCACCTCCGCGAGCACGGCCGCGTCGCCCGCCGCGACCGCCGCAGTGAGCGCCCGGGAGAGCTCGTCGGGGTCGGCGGACACCAGGCCGAGCACCCCCAGCAACGCGCGCTGGCTCACCTCGGTCTCCAGGCAGCCGATCGCGCCGCAGTGGCAGCGCACGCCGACCGAGTTCACCAGGGTGTGACCGAGCTCGCCGGCGTACCCGCTGATGCCGGTCAACGGCCTCCCGCCGACGATGACGCCCGCGCCGATGCCGGACGCGCCGCCGTTGACGTAGACGAGGTCCTCGGCGCCCTTGCCCGCGCCGAACAGGCGCTCGGCGTTGGCGCCCAGGCGGGCGTCGTTGGCGGCGGCCACCGGATAGCCGGTCGCCTCGGCGAGCTCGGCCGCGAACGGCTCCTCGGCCCATTCCAGGTGCGGGGCGAGCCGGACCACGCCGTCCTCCTCGCGCACGAGGCCCGGCATCGCGACGCCGATGCCGACGATCCGGGAGGCCGCGGCCAGCTCGGGCCGCAGCCCGTCGATCACGGCCGAGGCGATGGCCGCGGCCTCCTGCGCGGTCGGCACGTGCCCGGTGGGATAGCGCACCCGCCGGTGCACCTGTGCGTCGAGCCCGACGATGCCGACGGTGACGGCGTCGACCTCCGGGTTCACGGCGAGCGCCACGACCCGGCCGTCGGCGGCGACCACCGGCGACGGCCGCCCGACCCGGTTGCTGGTCTCCGGCTCGCGCTCGCGCACCAGCCCCAGGTCGGCCAGCTCGCCCACGAGCGCGCCGATGGTCGACCGGTTCAGCCCGGTGGCCTGCGTGAGCGCCGAACGCGCCAGCGGGCCGCCGCGGTGCACCATTCCGAGCACGGCGGAGAGGTTGTGCCTCCGCACCGTGTCGAGGTTCGTCCCCGCAGTCGTTCCGCCGTTCATGGTCCCGGTCACTGTATTACAGGTCGAGGGGTCGGCCGGACCTCACGGGGTCACCGGGGCCTCACGAGGTCACCGAGCCGTCACCACGTCTCGAGCCGTCACCACGTCTCGGGTCGCGACCCCAGCGGCACCGCCTCCGGCCGCTCGACCGTGGAGGTCAGCGTCACGACCTCGTGCCGGGCGCCCGCGGTGAGCACGGCCTCCATGATCTCGAGCACGTGGAACGCGAGCTCGCCCGACGCGCGGTGCGGCCGGCCGGTCTCGATCGCGCGGGCGAGGTCGGCCAGGCCGAAGCCGCGGCCCGCGTCGGCGTACCCGCCGGCGACCTCCACCTCGCGGAACTCGCGGTCGTCCGCGGTCGCGATGAGCACCGGATCCGAGAAGTGGTTGGGGTCGGGCACGGCGAGCGTCCCCGCGGTGCCGAACACCTCGAACAGCGGCGCACGGGAGGCCCACACCTCGAACGACACGGTCACCGTCGAGACCACGCCGGAGGCGTGCTCGAGGATCGCCGTCACGTGCGTCTCCACGTCCACGGGCACAGCGGCGCCCGCGTTGGGGCCGGTGGCGATGGTGCGCTCGCGCTCCGTCCGCCTGGTCGCCCCGGAGACACGCACGACCGGCCCGAAGAAGGTCACGAGCGAGGTCAGGTAGTACGGCCCCATGTCGAGCAGCGGGCCGCCTCCCGGCTGGTAGTAGAACGCGGGCGCGGGATGCCACAGCTCGTGCCCGGGCGCGGTCCACGCCACGGCGGCGCCGAACGGCACGCCGATCCGGCCCTCGTCGAGCACGGCGCGCGCGGTCTGGATTCCGGTGCCGAGCACCGTGTCCGGCGCGCAGCCCACCCGGAGGCCGAGCTCGTCGGCGCGCTCCAGCACGGGCGCCGCCTCGGCGGTCGTCAGCGCGAGCGGCTTCTCGCCGTAGACGTGCTTGCCCGCGGCGAGCGCGCGCAGGGCGACGTCCGCGTGAGCCAGCGGGATGGTCAGGTTGAGCACGACATCCACCTCGGGATGCGCGAGCAGCTCGTCCACGCTCATCGCCTCGACGCCCTGCTCAGCGGCGACGGCCCTCGCCCGGTCGAGGTCGAGGTCGGCCACCGCGTGCAGGCGCAGGTTCGGCAGTTTCGGGAACTCAGCGAAGTACTGCGCCGAGATGACGCCGACTCCGATCACTCCGACGTTCAGCGTGCTGCCCACAGCAGCCCCCTCTCGATGATGGTGCGCACGGGCTGGCTCTCGACGATCTCCAGCCGGTGACCCGGCGCGGAGACGAAGATGCGGCCCTTGCCCCACTGGCGCGTCCAGATGGCCGGTGCGGTGACCGGTCGGTTCCAGGCGTCCCACGGGCGCACGCTCTGCGTGGTCGTGGCCAGGACGTCGTTGTACTCGTCGCTCAGCACCCAGTACTGCTCGGTCACCAGGTCGAAGTCGTCGATCCCCGTGGTGATCGGGTGCGCCTTGCCGTAGTCCGTGATGTGCACGGTGAACGGGATGTAGTTGTCGGACTGCTCGCCGATGCGCTCGGCCGGGTTCTTGCCCGCGTGGTGGGCGAACTGGCCGCCGATCATGTGCAGGTAGTCGGCGTTGTTCCGGTAGGAGTCGGCGATGCCGCCGTGCCAGCCGGCCATCCCGGCGCCGTTCAGGATCGCGCGCTGGAGGCCCGCGAACTCGGCGTCCTCGATGGTGTTCATGGTGTTGATCTGCACGATGAGGTCGACCGTGTCCATGAACGCCTCGTCCGTGTAGACGGCGGTGCTCTCCTCCACCCGCACGGTGAAGCCGTTCTCCTCCAGGAACGGGATGAAGAGGTTGGTGGTCTCGACGGGCATGTGCCCGTCCCAGCCGCCGCGGACGACGAGGGCTTGTCTGGTCATGGTTCCTTCCGGGTGGTACGGGTCAGATGATGCGGCATTCGCGCAGGGTGCGGCGCTCGGCCGGGTGCGGAGCTCAGGAGGTCGGCGTCCAGGCGCTGCCGTCGGCGGCGGACTGCTCGACGGCGGCCAGCACGTGCTGGATGTGGAGGCCGTCCGCGAAGGACGGCTCCGGGTCGGCGCCGCGGGTGACCGCGTCGACGAAGTCCTTGATCTGGTGGCTGAACGCGTGCTCGTAGCCGATCGCGTGGCCGGTGGGCCACCAGTTCGCCATGTACGGGTGCTCGGGCTCGGTCACGATGATCCGCGTGAAGCCCTGTTCCCCCGCGGGCGCTGTGGCGTCGTAGAACTCCAGCTCGTTCATCGCCTCCAGGTCGAAGGCGATCGCGCCGCGGGAGCCGCTCAGCTCGATCCGGAGCGAGTTCTTGCGGCCGGTCGCGTAGCGGGTGGCCTCGAAGGCCCCGATCGCGCCCGCCGCGGCGCCTCCGGTGAGGCGCGCGGTGAACCAGGCGGCGTCGTCCACGGTCACGCGGCCGCGCTCGGTGGAGGCCGTGCCGGAGAGGCCGACCGTCTCGCCCAGCAGCGGGCGCTCCTCCACGAACGTCGCCAGCGTGCCGGAGACCGTCGACAGCTTCGAGCCGGTCAGGTGCTCGACGAGGTCGATCGCGTGCGCGCCGATGTCGCCGAGCGAGCCGGAGCCGGCGGCCTCCTTGTCGAGCCGCCAGGTCATCGGGCCGTCCTCGTCGCGCAGCCAGTCCTGGAGGTAGAGCGCGCGCACCTGGCGGATCGCGCCGAGGCGGCCCTCCTGCACGAGCTGCCGCGCGTAGCCGATCGCCGGGACGCGCCGGTAGCTGAAGCCCACCATCGAGCGCACTCCGCGCGCGGCCGCGCGCTCGGCGGCGGCGACCATCGCCTCCGCCTCCGCCACGGTATTGGCCAGCGGCTTCTCGCACAGCACGTGCTTGCCGGCGTCCAGCGCGGCGATCGCGATCTCGGCGTGCGAGGAGCCGGGCGAGCAGATGTCCACGATGTCGATGTCCGGGTCCTCCACCACGCGACGCCAGTCCGTCTCGGCGTGCTGCCAGCCGAACTTCACGCGGGCGGCCTCCACCCGGTCGCGGTCGCGGCCGACGATCGTGGCCATCACCGGCTCGGCGTCCAGGTCGAAGAACCGCGGTGCGACCCGCCAGCCCTGGGAGTGGGCGGCGCCCATGAAGCCGTAGCCGACCATCGCCACCCGCAGCTCACGTGCCGCTTCCGTCATCCGTCCCCGCTCCTTCGCGTCGTGGGTGTTGTTCCAGTATTCGTGCGTGACGCTAATCGGCGGCCACCGGCGTTCGCAAGTTTCGGCCGTAGCTTGGAAAACTTTCCAGGCCCCGACGGCTCAGCGGCCGCGCGGAGGCGCCGTCGAGTCGCGCACGACCAGCGACGTCGCCAACTCCAGCCGGGTGTTCTCCAGGTCGCCGGCGCGCAGGCGCATCGCCGTGCGCGTCGCGACCTCGGCCATCTCCTGCAGCGGCTGGCGCACGGTCGTCAGCGCGGGCCGCGCCCAGGACGCGGGCGCGACGTCGTCGAAGCCCACGATCGACACGTCGCCCGGCACGTCCAGGCCGAGGGCGAACGCCGCGTCCATCACGCCGAGCGCCTGCAGGTCGTTGCCGCAGACGATGGCGGTCGGGCGGTCGGCGCGGTCGAGCAGCCGGCGGCCCTCGCGCTCCCCGTCGGCGCGGTAGAAGCCGCCCACCCCGGCGAGCGATGGATCGAACGCGAGGCCGGCCTCGGCGAGCGCGGACTGGAACCCGCCAACACGCGCTCGCGAGCACATCAGGTCGGGCGGGCCGGAGACCACCGCGATCCGCTCGTGGCCGAGGTCGATCAGGTGCCGGGTCGCCGTGACGCCGCCCGCCCAGTTGGTCGCGCCGATGGCCGGGACGTCCGGCGGCGGGTCGCCGGCCGGGTCCACCACCACGAACGGGATGTTGCGCGTGCGCAGCCGCTGCCGGTGCTCGGCTGTGAGGTTGGAGAACTGGAGGATCACCGCGACCGGCTTCCGGTTGAGCACGCCGGAGATCCAGTCGCCGCCCGGCTCGAGGTGGTCGCCCAGCGCCGAGAGGGCGAGCACGAAACCGGCCTCCCTCGTGACCCGCTCGACGCCGCGGATGATCTCGACGGACCACTCGCTCAGGAGGTCGGTCACCACCAGCTCGATCAGGCCGCCGCGCTCCGGGAGCGGCCCACGGCGCGCGTAGCCGGAGTCGTGGAGCAGCTCCTCGACGCGCGCCCTGGTCGGCGCCGAGACGCCGGGACGCCCATTGAGGACCTTCGACACGGTGGACAGCGACACCGCCGCCTGCTGCGCGATGGCGTCCAGCGTGGGACGGCTCGGCGCAGCGGTCGGTTCAGGCATGGAGACACTGTGCCACAATGTCGGCCAGGCTTTCGTGCCGTCTCGCGAAAACTTCCGTACTCCCTTCCGGCCCCAAGGAGACCGATGCCGCTCACCGATCTGCCCTTCACCTCCCTCGTCGACTTCCGCCCGGAGGTCGAGGAGCCCGCCGACTTCGACGCCTTCTGGGAGTCCACCCTCGCGGAGTCCCGTGCGGCCAGCGGCGACGTCGTGCTCATACCGGCGACGACGCCGGTGACCCAGCTGATCGTCGAGGACCTCACCTTCCCCGGCTTCGGCGGGGAGCCGGTGCGCGCGTGGGTGTCGCGGCCGCTGCACGCGGACGGCCCGCTGCCGACGGTCGTGCAGTACCAGGGCTACGGCGGCGGGCGCGGCCTCGCGGGCGAGAACGTCGGCTGGGCCCTCGCCGGCTACGTGCACGTCTTCATGGACACCCGCGGCCAGGGCAGCGGCTGGGGCACGGGAGGCGACACGGCCGACCCGCACGGGTCGGGGCCGGCGTCCCCCGGCTACATGACGCGCGGCATCCACGACCCCCGCGCGCACTACTACCGGCGCGTGTTCACCGACGCGGTGCGCGCCGTGGACGCCGCCCGCACGCTGCCGTTCGTCGACCCGGACCGGATCGCGGTGACCGGCGGCAGCCAGGGCGGCGGCATCGCGCTGGCGGCCGGCGCGCTGGCCGGCGTGCAGGCGGTGCTCCCGGACGTCGCCTTCCTGTGCGCGTACCGGCGCGGCACCGACGTCGCGATCGGCGGGCCGTTCCAGGAGCTGGCCACCTACCTGTCGGTGCACCGCGACGAGGTGGACGCGGTCTTCCGCACGCTCTCGTACCTCGACGGCGTGAACTTCGCCCGGCGCATCCACGCCCCGTCGCTGTTCTCGGTCGCGCTGATGGACACGATCGTGCCGCCCTCCACGACGTTCGCCGCCTACAACCACCTGGCCGCGGCGGACCGGGCGATCGAGGTGTACCCGTTCAACGGCCACGAGGGCGGGCAGGCGGCGCACTGGCACAAGCAGGCCGCCTGGCTGGCGGAGCGGATCTGAGCTCCGGCTCCGGAGTGGCGCTCGGCCGCTTCGGCTGGTATAAGTTTAGTGAAACAACAAATCACCGACGACGCTGAAGGAACCTTCCATGAGCCTCACCCCCACCCGCGCCGACAAGTTCTCGTTCGGTCTGTGGACCATCGGCTACAACGGCACCGACCCGTTCGGCGGCCCGACCCGGCCCCAGCTCGACGTCGTTGAGGCGGTGACCAAGCTCAACGAGCTCGGCGCCTACGGCCTCACCTTCCACGACGACGACCTGTTCGCCTTCGGATCGACCGACGCCGAGCGCCAGAAGCAAATCGACCGCCTCAAGCAGGTGCTCGCCGACACCGGCGTCATCGTGCCGATGGTCACCACCAACCTGTTCAGCGCCCCCGTCTTCAAGGACGGCGGCTTCACCTCCAACGACCGCGCCGTGCGCCGCTTCGCGCTGCGCAAGGTCCTCCGCAACCTCGACCTGGCCGCCGAGCTCGGCGCCAAGACGTTCGTGATGTGGGGCGGCCGCGAGGGCGCCGAGTACGACTCGGCCAAGAACATCCAGGCCGCGCTCGAGCGCTACCGGGAGGCCGTCAACCTGCTCGGCGACTACGTCACCGACAAGGGCTACGACATCCGCTTCGCGATCGAGCCGAAGCCGAACGAGCCGCGCGGCGACATCCTGCTGCCGACGCTCGGCCACGCCCTGGCGTTCATCGACTCGCTGGAGCGCCCGGAGCTCGTCGGCGTCAACCCCGAGGTCGGTCACGAGCAGATGGCGGGCCTGAACTTCGCCGCCGGCATCGCCCAGGCGCTCTACCACGGCAAGCTCTACCACATCGACCTCAACGGCCAGCGCGGCATCAAGTACGACCAGGACCTCGTGTTCGGCCACGGCGACCTCCAGAACGCCTTCGCCCTCGTCGACCTGCTCGAGAACGGCGGCCCGAACGGCGGCCCGGCCTACGACGGCCCGCGCCACTTCGACTACAAGCCGTCGCGCACCGAGGACATCACCGGCGTGTGGGACTCGGCCGCCGCGAACATGCGCACCTACCTGCTGCTCAAGGAGCGGGCGGCCGCGTTCCGCGCCGACCCGGAGGTGCAGGAGGCGCTGGAGGCCGCGCGCGTGACCGAGCTGTCGAAGCCGACCCTCGGCGCGGGCGAGAGCTACGACGACCTGCTCGCCGACCGCAGCGCGTACGAGGACTTCGACGCGAGCGCCTACTTCGGCGGCAAGGGCTTCGGCTTCGTGCGCCTGCAGCAGCTCGCCCTCGAGCACCTGCTCGGCGCCCGCGGCTGACCCGACCCGTTGTGTGCCGAGGGGCACGTCGTCGTCACTTCTCCACGAGGAAAGCGACAACGACGTGCCCCTCGGCGGCTGATTCTTGAGAAGTGAGGTGAGTTCGTGACGCTGGTCGCGGGAGTCGACTCGTCGACGCAGAGCTGCAAGGTGGTCGTGCGCGACCTGGAGACGGGTGCGCTGCTGCGCACCGGCCGGGCCACGCACCCGGACGGCACGGAGGTCGATCCGGCCGCGTGGTGGAGCGCGCTGCAGGAGGCCCTGTCGGCCGCCGGCGGCCTCGACGACGTCGCCGCGATCTCCATCGGCGGTCAGCAGCACGGCATGGTCGTGCTGGACGCCGAGGGCCGCGTCATCCGCGACGCCCTGCTCTGGAACGACACCCGCAGTGCGCAGGCCGCCCGCGACCTGATCGACGAGGTCGGCGCCGACGCCTACGCCGAGCGCGTCGGAGTGGTGCCGGTGGCCTCCTTCACGGCGACCAAGCTGCGCTGGCTGCGCGACGCCGAGCCGGAGAACGCGGCGCGGGTCGCCGCGGTCGCCCTCCCGCACGACTGGCTGACCTGGCGTCTGCTTGGCTACGGCCCGGCTGACGAGAGCCCCCTCGGGCCCGACTTGGAGGCGCTGACCACCGACCGCTCGGACGCCAGCGGCACCGCCTACTGGGGCGCGGCCACGGGCGCGTACGACTTCGACCTGTTCGAGCGGGCGCTGGGACGCGCGGGACGGGAGGCCGGCTCGCCGGCGTCCGCCGGCGCGGTCGTCCTCCCCCGCGTGCTCGGCCCCGCGGACTCCGCCGGCCGCACCCCGGCCGGCGTGCTGGTGGGCCCCGGCGCGGGCGACAACGCGGGCGCGGCTCTCGGCCTGGGCGCCGCGGACGGCGACGTGGTCGTCTCCATCGGAACCAGCGGGACGGTGTTCGCCGTGACGGACGCTCCGATCGCGGACGCGACCGGCACGGTGGCGGGCTTCGCGGACGCGGGCGGACTCAACCTCCCGCTGATCGCGACGCTCAACGCCGCGCGCGTGCTGAGCTCGGTCGCCGAGCTGCTCTCGGTGGACTTCGACCAGCTCGCCGAGCTCGCCCTGTCGGTGGAGCCTGGCGCGGAGGGCGTCGTGCTCGTGCCGTACTTCGAGGGAGAGCGCACACCGAACCTGCCGGACGCGACCGCGAGCTTCCACGGACTGAACATCGCGAACACCCGGCCGGCGACCTTCGCGCGTGCCGCCATCGAGGGGATGCTGTGCGGGCTCGCGGACGGCCTCGACGCCGTGCGCGTGGTCGGCGTGCGCGAGAAGCGCATCCTCCTGATCGGCGGAGCGGCGCAGAACCGCGCGGTCGCGGCGATCGCGGCGCAAGTGTTCGACGCACCGGTCGTGGTGCCGGCCCCTGGCGAGTATGTCGCCGACGGCGGGGCCGTTCAGGCGGCGTGGGCGCTGACCGGCGCCCGGCCGTCCTGGACCGTGGAGGCGGCGGCGCCGCTGGCCGTGGACACGCGGCCGGTCATCCGGGAGCAGCGGGCGCTGTACCTGCCGGTGTCGTAACGGAGGAGATCCGGGCAAGACCACCGTGTGATGGCGGTGTGCGGAGGAGATTGGCGCGCTGAGCGGGCTGGTCTCCTCCGTTGTTTGCGGGGTCAGGGCAGCTGGTGGCGGGCCAGGTGGGCTCCGGCGGCGGCGGCCCAGCGGAGCGGGTCGGCGATGGCCGGGGCGGAGCCGCCGGCGAGGTCGGAGAGCGACGCCGCGGCGGCGAAGCCGCGTGGCTCCGCGGCGATCGAGCCGGCGGCCAGGAACGCGGGGATCCCCGCCGCCGCGGCGAGGCCGGCGACGTACTCCGGGACCTTGCCTGCGGCGGACTGGTCGTCGTAACGGCCCTCCCCCGTCACCACCGCATCCGCGGCGGCGAGCACCCCGGGCAGCCCGAGCGCGTCCCCGACCGCGGCCGATCCCGCCGCGATCGTGGCTCCCCAGGCGAGGAGGCCGAACCCTGTCCCG
This sequence comes from Leifsonia sp. Soil_N53, assembly GCF_057655165.1. Classification (NCBI taxonomy): domain Bacteria; kingdom Bacillati; phylum Actinomycetota; class Actinomycetes; order Micrococcales; family Microbacteriaceae; genus Leifsonia; species Leifsonia sp. Soil_N53. The sequence continues at coordinate 27,313 of NZ_JBDGMM010000042.1, read as the reverse complement.
CCCGCGGCGCCGGCTCCCGGCGTCACGGGATCGACAGGCATCCCGGCCTCCCGCAGCACCCGTGCGAGCCGGGCGAGCCCGTCCTCCAGCACCGCGACGTCGGCAGCGGTCGCGCCCTTCTGCGGCCCGAACACCGCGGCCGCGCCGGCCGGCCCGAGCAGCGGGCTCGTCACGTCGCTGAGGATGCGCGCCCCGCCGGGAGGAAGAGCGCGCAGACCGCGCAGATCGGCGCGATCGAGGTCGGCGAGGCCCCGGTTGCCCGGTGCGATGTCGTCGCCGGCGGCGTCGAGCAGGCGGGCGCCGAGTGCGCTCAGCAACCCGGCTCCCCCGTCGGTGGAGGCGCTGCCGCCGATCGCGAGCAGCAGCCCGGTCGCGCCGTCGTCCAGCGCGGCGGCGACCGCCTGGCCGAACCCGGTCGTCTGCGCGTCGAACGGCGCGAGCACCGGCATCAGCCCGATCCCGCTCGTCTCGGCCAGCTCGACCACGGCGGTCCCTTCGGGCAGCAGCAGCCAGCTCGCGTCGCGCGCGGCGCCGTCCGGGCCGGTCACCCGGACATGTGCCCGGGAGGATCCGGGCACGGCGGCCTCGAACGCGTCGATGGTGCCCTCGCCACCGTCGGCCATCGGCGCCAGGACGACGCGATCGCCAGGCCGCACGGACGACCAGCCCGCGGCGAGCGCCGACGCCACCTCGGCCGCGGTCGCGGATCCCTTGAACGAGTCTGGGGCGAAGACGACGGTGCTCATCCCTCTCACCCTGGCACAGAATCCGTCCGGCGACCCCCGCCCACTGGTGCCGCCGCCCTGACCGGACGATTATGTCGCCCATGAACGCGCACCTCGGACCTCGACCCCGACCATGACCACATCACCGGGCCGGGTGCAGGCCGTCTATCTCACGCTCCTCCTCGGCAACACCCTCGCCGCGTCGTTCATCTGGGGCATCAACACCCTGTTCCTGCTGGACGCCGGGCTCACCAACTTCGAGGCGTTCGCCGCGAACGCGTTCTTCACGGCGGGGATGGTGATCTTCGAGATCCCGACCGGCGTCGTCGCCGACACCATCGGGCGGCGCGCCTCCTACCTGCTCGGCACCATCACGCTCTCGCTGTCGACCGCGCTGTACTGGCTGCTCTGGCTGTGGCACTCCCCGTTCGTCTGGTGGGCGCTGGTCTCCATGCTGCTCGGCCTCGGCTTCACCTTCTTCTCCGGCGCGGTCGACGCCTGGCTGGTCGATGCGCTCGCGGTGACCGGGTACAAGGGCAGCCTGGAGACGGTGTTCGGGCGCGGCCTGGTCGTCACCGGGATCGCGATGTTCACCGGATCGGTGCTGGGCGGCGTGATCGCGCAGGCGACCAACCTCGGCGTCCCGTTCCTGCTGCGGGCGGCCGTGCTGGTGCTGATGTTCGTGTTCGCGTTCCTCGCGATGCGCGACCTGGGGTTCACCCCGGACAAGTCGATGGGACCGATCAAGGCGACCAGGAACATCCTCGCCCAGTCGATCGAGCACGGCATGCGCAAGCGCTCGGTGCGCTATGTCATCCTGTCGGCCCCGTTCGCCTCCGGGGTCGGGATCTACGCCTTCTACGCGCTCCAGCCCTACCTGCTCGAACTGTACGGCGACCCCACTGCGTACTCGATCGCCGGTCTCGCGGCGGCCATCCTGTCGCTCGCGCAAGTGGCGGGCGGACTCCTGGCGCCGCGGCTCCGGCGGCTGTTCGCCAAGCGGACGACGACCGTGATCGCCGCTTCTCTGTGCAGCATCGTCGTGCTGGTGGCGCTCGGGCTGACCGCCTTCTTCTGGTTCGCCGTGGTGCTGCTGGTGATCTGGGGCTTCGTGTTCGCGGTGGCGGGACCGGTGCGGCAGGCCTACCTCAACGACATGATCCCGTCGAAGCAGCGTGCGACGGTGCTGTCGTTCGACTCGCTGTTCGGGAGCCTCGGCGGGGTGATCATCCAGCCGGGACTCGGGCGCGCCGCAGACCTGTGGGGGTACGGGACATCGCTCGTCATCGGCGGGGCGATCGAGCTGATCGGGATCCCGTTCCTGCTGGCCAGCCGCCGGCAGGGCGACCCGGCCGACACGGCGGGTGCGCCCGGCGCTGCCGGCGACGCAGGCGAGGCCGGCGAGGCGGAGGCCGCGTCGAGCGCTCCGTGAGGCGCGGCGCGGCGACGGAAGGTCACCGCCGGACGATGCGCCCGCCGCACAGCCATGCCGCCACGCACAGCACCCCGTTCACCGCGAACACCCCGGCGAACGCGGCCGGGGCCGTCGCGCCGCCGAGCGCCGAGAAGGCGATCGCCGTCGTGGCCAGCGCGATCGCGGAGCCGGTCGAGTCGGCGATCGACAGGGCCGAGCTGTTGAAGCCCTGGTCGGCCGGGGTCGAGTACTCCAGGGTGAGCACGCCGAGGCGGGGGTACAGGACGCCCATCCCGAGCCCGGCGAACGCCCAGCCGACGACGACCAGAGCCGGCGAAGCCCCGGTCACCGCCGTCACGAGCAGCGCGGCGATCGCGATGGTCAGGCCGAGCGCTCCGAGGCGGGCGGCGAGGCGGTGGCCGATCGACGGGAACCGGCCCTGCGCCCACGATGCCGCCGCCCAGCTGAGCCCGGCCGCGGTCAGCGCCAGACCCGCCACCGCCGGCGATGCGCCGTACTGGCTGACCATCATGAGCGGGACGTACACCTCCGTCGAGAAGAACGTCCCCGCGACGATCGCGCGCAGCAGCACGACGCTCGGGAGGCCGCGCCGCGCGAGCAGCGTGCCGGCCGGGATCAGCGGCCGCAGCGCGGCGATCGCGACCGCGGCGGCGAACACCGGCACCAGCCACTGCACGGGTCCCCTGGCCTCCGCCGCCAGCGTGAGCGCCAGGACGGCGACCGCCACGAGCGTGGCCAGCCCGGCGCGCGCCAGCTCGCGGCGGCCTCCCGCCGGCCGGTGCTCGGGACCGTGCACGGCGCGCATCGCGGGCACGACCATCAGCATGGCGAGCACCACGAGCGCCACGACCCCGAGGAACACCCAGCGCCAGCCGACGGTCTCGGCGACGGCGCCCGCGATCACGGGGCCGATCAGCGACGGGATGACCCACGCGGCGGCGAAGCCGGCGAAGATGCGGGCGTGCAGCCGCGGCGGGTAGACGCGCGCCACGATCACGTACAGGGCCACCGTGAGCGCGCCGCCGCCGAGCCCGTGGACGAGCCGGCCGGTCACGAACAGTCCCATCGTCGGGGCGAGGCCGGCCAGGATGAGGCCGGCCGCGAACAGCCCGACGGACGCGAACAGCACCGTGCGCGGGTTGCCGCGGTCGCACCAGGTGCCGGCGACCACCATCCCGACGACGCCGACCGCGAGCGGACCGGCGAACGCGAACGCGTACAGTGCGGCGCCGTCGAGCTCGCGGCTGACGGTCGGCATGATCGTGGTGACCGCCAACGCCTCGAAGGCGGCCAGCGTGACGAGCAGGCACATGCCGATGCTCACCCAGCGGTACCGCGGGGCGAGCACCCCCTCCGGTTTGGCGAGGCGCCCGGCCGCGACCGTGGGTCCCCCGTCGGTGCTCATCCCCCGAGCCTACGACCTCCCGGAGCCGACGGCCGAGCAGCGGCGGCCGGCCCGGTTCACGCGGCCGGCGGAGCGGTCGACGCCCGCACGATGAGCTCCGGCAGGAGGCTCGCCGGCCGCGGCTCCTCGCCGCCCTCGATCTCGGCGACCAGCCGTTCGACGCTGCGGCGGCCGAGCTCGGTGAAGTCCTGCAGCACCGTCGTCAGCGGCGGCCAGAAGTGGGCGGCCTCCGGAATGTCGTCGAAGCCGACCACGCTCAGGTCCTCGGGGATGCGGCGACCGGCCTCCCTGGCCGCGTGGTAGACGCCCAGCGCCATCTGGTCGTTCGACGCGAAGACGGCGGTGACCGCGGGGTCGTGGACGAACGATCGCGCGGCGCGGTAGCCCGACTCGGCCGACCAGTCGCCCTCCAGCAGCTCGGGCGCCGGGAGGCCGGCCGCCTCCAGCTCGCGGGTGAAGCCCGCGACGCGCGCTTGGGCCTCGAACCAGGCGAGCGGGCCGGTCAGATGCACGATCCGGCGGTGTCCGAGGCCGATCAGGTGGGCCGTGGCGGCGCGGGCGCCGGCCTCCTGGTCGACGGTCAGCTCGCGCGCGACGTACTCCGAGCCGCCCTGGAGCGTCACGTACGGGATCGCGAGGCGGGCGTCCGCGATGTGCTCGAGGACCAGGTCCTGCGGGGCGATCACGATGATGCCCTCCACCGCCTGGGCGAGCAGGTGGTCGAGCGCGGCGGCGATCCCGGCGTCGCTCAGCTCGGGGAGCTGGGCGACCGCGAGGTAGTAGCCGGCCTCGCGCGCGGCGCCCTGCACGGCGTTGATGCTCGACACCGGCCCGTAGAGCGCGGCGGCGGTGGTGGAGAGCACGCCGAGAGTCCGCGAGCGCGCGGTGACGAGCGCCCGCGCCGCGCGGTTCGGCCGGTACTGGAGCTGCTCCATCGCGTCGAGGACCCGCTGGCGCGTGGAGTCCCGGATGCTGGGGTGGTCGTTGATGACCCGCGACACCGTCTGGTGCGAGACTCCGGCGAGCTGCGCGACGTCGCGGATGCTCGCGGCGCGCGTCGCGGGATCGTGGGTCACCGCCCCATTATCCGTGACGGACGCCCTCGGACCGCGCCGCGGCGATCATCGCGCGCCGCGCCGATCAGCCGCGCCGTCGAGTCCGCCAGCGGGCGGCCACCCCGACGAGGACCGCGACGACCGCGATCCCGACCGGGAAGACCAGGTGCCACCCCGCCAGCACCAGCAGTCCCGCGGCGAAGACGCACGACAGCACCGCCATCCACCAGCCGGGCGAGCGGCGGGGCAGCAGGACGATCGCGCTGGCGACGCCGAGCCCGTAGACGGCCGCGGCGATGCTGGTGTGGACCAGGATGAACGGCTGGAGGTCGCCGCTGGCCAGCACCACGACCGAGTACAGCGCCATCACCACCGCCGACAGCAGAAGCCCGCGCCGGGCGACCGCGCCGTTCTCGGCGCCGCGGCCGAACCAGGCGGGCAGGTCGCCGTCGCGGCCCATCGCCGCGCCCAGCTTGCTGAAGGCGGCGAGGTAGGCGTTGAAGACGCCCGTGACGACGATGGCGGCGATGACCGCGACGACCACCCCGCCGCCGGAGCCCGTCGCGACCGACACCAGGTCGAGCAGCGGCACGGCCGACGTGGCGGCGCGCCCGCCCAGCACCGCGACGGTGACGATCTGGATCGCGAGGTAGGCCACCGACACGATCACCAGCGCCAGCGCGGTCGCGCGCGGGATGTCGCGCCGGGGGTTGCGGAACTCGCCGCCGATGCCGGCCACGGCCTCCCAGCCGGCGAACGCCCAGATGTAGAGGCTCATCGCGAGCCCGACGCCCGACCAGCCGTGCGGCAGCAGCGGCTGGAGGTTCTCGGGCCGCGCGTGCGGTGCGGCGGCAGCGAGGACGAACACGAGCACCGCGACGAGCGCCCCCGAGAGCACGAGCTGGACGGAGGCGGCGAAGCGGACGCCGAACGCGGTCACGGCCACGGGCACGACCATCAGGGCGATCGCGATGAGCACGGTCTGCGCGGTGTCGCCCCCGATGACGGCGACGACGTACCGCGCGGTCATCAGCGCGGCGATGGGGGCGCCGATCGGGGTGCCGAAGAAGAACCAGTAGCTGACGATCCGCGCGGAGGTCGGGCCGAACGCCCGGCGGGCGAAGGTCGCGACGCCACCGGCGTCGGGATGCCTTCGAGCCAGCGCGGCGAAGGTCGCCGCCAGCGGGACCGAGATGAGCGCGAGGGCGGCGACGGCGAGGATGGCGCCCGGCCCGGCCGCGGCCGCGGCGAGCGCGGGGAGCACGAGGATGCCGGTGCCGAGCACGGCGGCGACGTAGAGCGCGGTGCCCCCGGCGACGCCGAGGCGGCCGCGGGGCCCTGCGGCCTGCTCCGCGGGCGCTCGCGTGGTCGACGCATGCGTGGTCGATTGGGCGCGGTCCGTCACCGGTCCATCCTGGCGTGGACCGCCGACATCCGCCGTCCATCGGCGGCCAATCCCCGCCGATCGGCGGCCAATCCCCGCGGTCCCTGGCACGAGCCCGACGGCCCCGGGCGCCGGGAATGCCGAAGCCGGGCGTACCGTTCCACTCCATGAGGATGCGCGGGCCGACCCGGTCCGGCACTCCGACTTCCCTCGACCAGCAGGAGAAACTCATGGCAACCGTCGAGCTGACCGCTCAGAACATCGAGTCCAAGATCACCGAGAACGGCATCGTGTTCGTGGACTTCTGGGCCGAGTGGTGCGGCCCGTGTCGCATGTTCGGCCCCATCTTCGAGAAGGCGTCGCAGGAGCACACCGACGTCGTGTTCGGCAAGGTCGACACCGAGGCGGAGCAGGCCCTGGCCGCGTCCGCCGGCATCACCTCCATCCCGACGCTCATGGCGTTCCGCGACGGCATCCTGGTGTTCTCGCAGCCGGGCGCGCTTCCCGCGCCGACCTTCGAGGACCTCATCGGACAGGTGAAGGGGCTCGACATGGACGCCGTCCGCGAGTCGATCGCCGAGGCCAAGGCCGCCGAGCCCGCGCCCGAGGCGTAAGCACCGCACCACACCACCCCGCACCGACAGAACACGCCGGCTCGCACACCCGCGAGACGGCGTGTTCTGTCATCCCGAGGGCGGCGGACATCGGTACCCGGTCGGCAGCGGTGCGTCGACGTTACGCGTCGAGCCCGCTCGAATGGGAGGTACTGCGAGTACCCCGGACGGCCTACGATCACGGCATGACCGATGCGAGAGAGAATTGGCCGGAGACCCCCTCCGGTGAGCCCATCGACGTCGACGCCCTGGCCGAGGGCGAAGGCGGCGGCCCGTACGACGCCGACGGCGTGTTCGAGCCGGAGGACGACGCCGCGGCGGACGACGAGGACGACCCCGGCGTCTGAAAGCTGTCCATCCCCGTTCACCTGTATCCTCTTGTCCCCCGGGCTTGTACCCCACTAGGGTCTAGTCCTAAGGAGCCAGTCCTGGCTGGCGGAGGCTGCGCACGTCGGGCCTCCGCCGGTGCGGACCGGCTGCACATCTGGGGAGGGGTGCAGCGTGACGACTTATGAGACGCCGATCGGGAACGCGCCGAAACCGGGTCAGGACATCCATCTGGTGAGATGGATCCGCTCGGCGGACGGCTGGAGCAGCGAGACCGTGCTCTGCACATATCTGGCGGGGACGCCCTCGCACTGGGTCGTCGAACGGCACGGCGAGCGCGAGAGCCTCGACCGCGCCGAGTGGGCCCAATTCGCCTTCTGAGCGACCCCGCTCGAAGGCCGCAGCGCGCGGACGCCTGCGGTCAGAGCCCGGCGCGCGCCGCCAGCAGTTCCACGGCCACGCGCCAGTCGCGCGCGGGGATGCCGTCGCCGGTCTCCTCCTCGCCGGGCGGCCGCGCCACGAACGACGGCCACGGGTCGCCGGAGGTGTGCGACTCCTCCACGAGCCCGAGGTAGTCGCCGCCGAAGTACACCTCCCAGGCGGCCGTCGCCGTCGGGCTGTACATGAGTGTGAGCGGCAGCGAGCCGTAGGTGTACACGGCGTGCTGGTGGGCCAGTTCCTTCCCTGTCATGTCCGCCTCCACGTCATGGCCTCCCACCTCATGTCCGAAGCGTAAGCGCGTCGAGCCTCCGGCGGAAGGGACTGCTACGCCACGAAACGGCCGTCGCCCTCGTCGCCGTCGTCGTGGGTCGCCGCGACCGCATCGGTGACGACGTCGCGCATCCGACCGTGCCGCGCGAGCGCCGCGCGCTGACGGCCCGCGCCGCCCCCGGTGCGCAGGATCCTCGCGATCCCGTCGCGCGCCAGTTCGAGGTCGCCGTAGGACTCCAGGGCGTCGGCCGTGTGTGCGAGCAGGGCGTCCAGGGCCGCCACCGCCGTGCCCTCCCGGCCGGTCACCGGATGCGGCAGCATCCCGCCGACGCCGGTCAGCGCGGCCTGCCACTCGGCCAGCCGCAGCGCGGCGGAGGGCGTCGCCAGCGGTTCGACGCCCGAGCGCCACTCGCCGACGGCGGTGTCGACGAGGGCGCGGACCAAGGCGGCCAGCACGACCGTGTCGCGGGCGTCCAGGCAGACGTCGGCGACCCGCACCTCGACGGTCGGCTGCTTGTGGGAGACGCGCGCGTCGAGGTAGAGCATCGCCTTGTCGAGGATGACCCCGGTCTCCACGAGCAGCCGCTCGAACCGGTCGTAGGCCTCCACCGACCCGAACACGTCCGTCGGACCGGCGCTCTGCCACTGGTGCCAGGCGACGAACCGGTAACTGGCGTGCCCGGTGTCGACTCCGCCGACGAACGGCGAGTTCGCGGTGAGCGCCAGCAGCGCCGGCAGCCAGGTGCGGATTCGGTCGAGGACGGCCACGCCCTCCTCCCGGGAGTGGATCGCCACGTGCACGTGGCACCCGCAGACCAGGGTGCCCTTGGCGGTCAGCCCGTACCTGGCCATCATCTGGTCGTAGCGCGGGTCCGGCGTGGCATGCGGGCGCAGCGGCATCGGCGACATGGCCACGGCCACCGCTCGCGCGCCGTGCCTTCGGGCGAGCGTGTCGGCGAGCGTGCGCCCCTCGACGATGTCGGCGAACAGGTCGTCGGTGCTCATGCGCGGCAGCGTCTGTGTCTCGATCATCTCCTGCTGGATCTCGGCGCCGAGCCGCTGCTCGGTCCCGGCGGGGGCGTCCGCCAGCGCGAACGGGGCGACCGGAGTCGCGATCCCGCGTTCGTCAACCAGGAGGAGTTCTTCCTCCACCCCGAAAGTCCTCACGCCTCCACTATCGGTGAGGACTCCTCAGGGAGCAAGACCCCGGATACCGTGAATCCGCTTAGCGTCCGGCCCCGCCGACGGCCTCGACCGGCCGCTCGAGCACCTGCCCCGGCCAGGCGCCGACGGTGAACGTGGCGGTGCGCGTGTACCCGCACGACTCGTAGAACCGGACCAGGTCGCCGGTGCCTCCGGCGTAGCAGTCGACCCGGAGCGTGCGGACTCCGGCGGCGCGCGCCTCGTCGTGCGCGAACTCCAGCAGCCGGCGTCCGGTCCCCTTGGCGCGAGGGTCGCGCGAGCCGATCAGGACCCGCACGTACAGCTCGGGCCCGGTGGCCGCCGGCACGTAATCGGTCGCCTCCCCGAGCGCGAGGAAGCCCACGACGCCCGCTTGCGGATGCTCGGCGATCCACGCCCCGGGCTCGGCGACCCAGCCCTGCACCCTGGTCACCTGCTCCGGGCGCTCCGAGAACGGCTGCGTGCCCCACTGCCCGGGGTTGCCGATCGTCACGAACCACGCGATCGCGTCGTCGAACAGGCCGAGGACGGCGTCGGCGTCGCCGGGGCGTGCCGGGCGGATGGAGGTCATGCTCCCATCCTGCGGGATGCCGTGCCTCACACCGAACGGGCCAGCGCCTGCTCGACGTCGGCCAGCAGGTCGGCGACGTCCTCGATGCCCACCGAGAGCCGGATCACGTTGTCCGGCACCTCCAGCTCGGTGCCGCGCACCGACGCGTGCGTCATCTCCGACGGGTAGCCGATCAGCGACTCCACGCCGCCGAGCGACTCCGCCAGCTGGAACACCTCGGTCGACTCGGCGAACCGGCGCGCCGCCGCCGCTCCCCCGCTGAGGGCGACGGAGAGCATCCCGCCGAAGCCGCTCATCTGCCGCGCCGCGAGGTCGTGACCGGGGTGCTCGGGGAGGCCGGGGTAGTAGACCGCGTCGATCCCCGGTCGCCCGACCAGCGCCTCCGCGATGGCCTGCGCGTTCTCGCTGTGCCGCTTCATCCGCACGTCGAGGGTCTTGATGCCGCGGACGGTGAGCCAGGCGTCCATCGGCGACGACACGGCGCCCGCGGCGAACTGGATGAACTGCGCCTTCTCGGCGAGCTCGGCGTCGGCGAACACGAGCGCGCCGCCGATCACGTCGGAGTGGCCGCCGAGGTACTTGGTGGTGGAGTGCACGACCACGTCGGCGCCGAACGACAGCGGCTGCTGCAGCACGGGCGACGCGAAGGTGTTGTCCACGACGACGAGCGCGCCCGCGGCGTGACCCAGCTCGACGAGGGCGGCGAGATCGCTGATCTTCATCAGCGGGTTGCTCGGCGTCTCGATCCAGAGCACCCGGGTGCCGTCGGTCGCGAGCGCCCTGCGGACGGCGTCCAGGTCGCCCAGGTCGACCGTCGTGTTGCGCACGTCCCAGGCACCGTGGATGCGGTTGATCAGCCGGTGGGTGCCGCCGTAGACGTCGTTGCCGAGCACGACGTGGTCGCCCGGGCGCAGCACCGCGCGCAGCAGGGCGTCCTCCGCCGCGAGGCCCGACGCGAACGACAGCGCGCGCACGCCGCCCTCGAGGGAGGCCAGCAGCGACTCGAGCGAGGTGCGCGTCGGGTTGCCGGCGCGGCCGTACTCGTAGCCGCCGCGCAGGCCGCCGACGCCGTCCTGCACGAACGTCGAGGTCTGGTAGATCGGCGGGATGATAGCGCCGGTGGCGGGGTCGAACTCCTGGCCGACGTGGATGGCGCGCGTGGCGAAACCGTGGGTCATCGGGATCCTTACTTCGATGCGTTGGGTGGGGATGCGGGAGAGCGAGCGGCTACTCGCTGAGGTAGGTGAGCAGGTCCTGCCTGGTCAGCACGGCGACGGGCTTGCCGTCCTCGGTGACGAGCAGTGCGTTCGCGACGGCGAGCGCCGCCCGGGCCGCGGTCACCGACTCGTTGATGCCGATCAGCGGCAGCGGCTCGCCCAGGTGCGCCCCGACCGGGTCGCTCATCCGGGCGCGGCCGCCGAACACGGCGTCGACCAGCGACCGCTCGTCGAGCGCGCCGGCCACCTCGCCCATGACCACCGGCGGCTCCGCCGTGAGCACCGGGAGCTGCGAGACGCCGTAGGTGTTCATGATCTCGATGGCGTCGTGGACCGTGTCGGACGGGTGCGCGTGCACGAGGTCGGGGAGGTCGCCGCGCTTGGTGCGGATGACGTCGTGCACGGTGGCCTCGTCCGGCACCTCGCTGAAGCCGTAGGAGCGCATCCACTTGTCGTTGAAGATCTTCGCCAGGTAGCCGCGGCCGCCGTCGGGGAGGATGACCACGACGATGTCGTCCGCGGTCAGGTCCTTCGCGGCCCGCAGCGCCGCCACCACGGCCATGCCGCTGGAGCCGCCGACGAGGATGCCCTCCTCGCGCGCGAGCCGCCTGGTCATGTGGAACGAGTCGGCGTCGCTGACCGGGATGACCTCGTCGACCACGCTCGGGTCGTACGCGCCGGGCCAGAAGTCCTCGCCGACGCCCTCCACCAGGTAGGGCCGGCCGGTGCCGCCCGAGTAGACCGAGCCCTCCGGGTCGGCTCCGACGATGCGGACGCGGCCCTCGGAGACCTCCTTGAGGTACCGCCCGGTGCCCGTGATGGTGCCGCCGGTGCCGACGCCCGCCACCAGGTGGGTGATCCGGCCGTCGGTGTCGCGCCAGATCTCCGGACCGGTGGTCTCGTAGTGGCTGCGCGGGCCGTTCGGGTTGAAGTACTGGTTGGGCTTGAAGGCCCCGGGGATCTCCGCCGCCAGCCGGTCGGACACCGAGTAGTAGGAGTCCGGATGCTCGGGCGGCACCGAGGTGGGCGTCACCACGATCTCCGCGCCGTAGGCGGTGAGGACGTTGCGCTTGTCCTCCCCGACCTTGTCGGGCAGCACGAACACGCAGCGGTAGCCGCGCTGCTGGGCGACGAGCGCGAGGCCCACGCCCGTGTTGCCGCTCGTCGGTTCCACGATGGTCCCGCCGGGCTTCAACTGCCCCTCGGCCTCCGCAGCGTCGATGATGCGGGAGGCGATGCGGTCCTTCGACGAACCTCCGGGGTTCAGGTACTCGAGTTTGACGAGCACCGTCGCCGCGATTCCGTCGGTCAGCCTGTTGAGCTTCACGAGCGGAGTGTCGCCGACCAAGTCGATGATGGTCTCTGCGTACTTCACGCGCTCCACCGTAACAGGGCGCTCGCGGAGGTGCCCTGTTGCGTTACGCGCTCATGCGCGCCGGCGGCTCATCCGCGCTCGGACCCGCCGCCTAGACTTCACCCATGCCCGTGTCCGATCTCTCGCCCGTGGCTCAGGACTACCTGAAGCTGATCTGGTCGGCGACCGAGTGGTCCGGCGATCCGATCACCGTCAAACAGCTCTCCGAGCGGATGGGCGTGCGGGCGGCGACCGTGTCCGACGGCATCCGGAGGCTCGCCGACCAGGGGCTGGTCGTGCACGAGCCGTACGGCGCGATCGAGCTGACCGACGACGGCCGCCGCGGGGCGGTCGCGATGGTGCGCAGGCACCGGCTGATCGAGACCTTCCTGGTGGAGGAGCTCGGCTACGGCTGGGACGAGGTCCACGACGAGGCCGAGGTGCTGGAGCACGCCGTCTCCGACGCGCTCGTCGACCGCATCGACCGCCGGCTCGGCTACCCGGCCCGCGATCCGCACGGCGACCCCATCCCGACCGCCGACGGCACACCCAGACGACCGGAGGCCGTGCCGTTGCTGGACGCCGGCACCGGGGTCCCGCTCAGCGTCGTGCGCATCTCCGACGCCGATCCGGCCGTCCTGCGCTACCTCGGCGAGCGCGGCATCGGCCTGGACGCCGTGCTCACGATCGACGAGCACCGCGCGTTCGCGGGCGACGTGACCGTGCGCCTCGACGGCGCGGCGGTCGTCCTGGGCGCGACGGCGGCGGCTGCCGTCTGGGTGGCCGGCTGACCGGTCAGCGTCGCCGGCTGACGGGCTCAGCCCGGCATCACCGTCAGCACCACGAGCGTGAGGTTCAGCGCGACCACCAGCCCCGCCACGGCCCCGCCGAGCACGCGCACCCACCGGGCGTCGGCCCGGTCGCCCATCACGGCGCGCGACCCCGTGAGCCGCAGCAGCGGGATCATCGCGAACGGGATGCCGAGGCTCAGGAAGACCTGCGACAGCACCAGCGCCCAGGTCGGGTCGACGCCGAGGGCGAGGATGATCACGGCCGGGATGAGCGTCACCACCCGCCGGGCCAGCAGTGGCACCCGCACGTGCAGCAGGCCGCTCATGATCGCCGCCCCCGCGTAGCTCCCGACCGAGGTCGACGCCAGCCCGGACGCCAGCAGCCCGATCGCGAAGATCACCCCGATCGCCGGGCCGAGCGCCGCACTGATCGCGGCGTGCGCCCCCTCGATGGTGTCGGTGCCGGGGACTCCCGGCAGGGCCGAGGCGGCGAGCAGCAGCATCGCGATGTTGACGGCCCCGGCGAGCAGGAGGGCGAGCACGACGTCGAGCCGCGTCGCGCGCAGGAGGGTGCGCGTCCGCCCCTCGTCACTGCTGACGCCGTGCCGGTCGCGGGCGAGCGCGGAGTGCAGGTAGATCGCGTGCGGCATGACCGTGGCCCCGAGCATGCTCGCGGCCAGCAGCACGGTCGGTGCGCCGTCGAAGCGGGGCACCAGTCCCCCGGCCGCCGCCCTCCAATCCACCGGGCTGACGACGAGCCCGGCCAGGAAGCCGACGGCGATGACGCCGAGCAGCACCAGGATGACCGCCTCGAACGGCCGCTGCCCGCGCCGGGTCTGCACGGCCAGCAGGGCGATGGCAGCCACGCCGACGATGAGCCCGCCCAGCGGCAGCGGGAGGCCGAACAGCAGATTCAGCGCGATCGCCCCGCCGATGACCTCGGCGATGTCGGTCGCGGCCGCGACCAGCTCGGCCTGCACCCAGTAGGCGCGCCGGGGTCCGTTGCCGAGCCGCGCGCCGAGCAGCTCGGGGAGGCTGCGGCCGGTGACGATCCCGAGCTTCGCGGACTGGTGCTGCACGAACACCGCGATCGCGTTGGCGGCGACGAGCACCCAGACCAGGAGGTAGCCGTAGCGTGCGCCGGCGGTCAGGTTGGCGGCGACGTTGCCCGGGTCGACGTACGCGATCGACGCCACGAACGCCGGGCCGAGCAGGAACCACAGGCGCAGTCGGGAGCGCGCGGGCTGCTCCACGACCTTCAGCGCCATCATCGCCTCCGCTGATCCGAATGTTAGGCGAGTCTAACATCGCGGCGGCGGCAGGACGAGGTCAGTCCTCCAGGAGCGCCGTCTCGGTCTGCTCGCGGTAGAGCCGCGCGTAGACGCCGCCGACCTCCAGCAGTTCGCGGTGCGTCCCGCGCTCGACCACCTGGCCGTGGTCGATCACGAAGATGACGTCGGCGGCGACGATGGTCGACAGCCGGTGCGCGATCGCGATGGTCGTGCGCCCGCGGGAGGCCGTGTCGAGCGCCTGCTGCACCACCCGCTCCGAGATGGTGTCGAGTGCGCTCGTCGCCTCGTCGAGGATGAGCACCTCCGGGTCCTTCAGCAGCACCCGCGCGATCGCGATCCGCTGCTTCTCGCCGCCGGACAGCCGGTAGCCGCGCTCCCCGACCACGGTGTCGTAGCCGTCCGGGAAGCCGACGATGGTCTCGTGGATGTTCGCGCGCTGCGCCGCGGCCTCCAGCTCCTCCTGCGTCGCGCCGGGCCGCGCATAGCGCAGGTTCTCGGCGATGGTCGCGTGGAACAGGTAGGTCTCCTGGCTCACCACCCCGATGTGCGACACCAGCGAGTCCTGCTGCAGGTCGCGCAGGTCGGTGTCGCCGAACAGGATGCGTCCCGAGGTCGTGTCGTAGAAGCGCGGGATGAGGTAGCTCACGGTGGTCTTGCCCGCGCCGCTCGGCCCGACGAACGCGGCGAACTCGCCCGGCTCGATCACGAACGACACGTCGTCGAGGGTGTTGCGCTCCCCCGGCCGGGCGTCGGGGTAGCGGAAGACGACGTGGTCGAACTCGATCCGGCCGAGGTAGCGGCCCGGGTCGACCGGCGCCGCCTCCGGCCGGTCGGCGATGGCGGGCTTCAGGTCGAGGTACTCGAAGATCCGTGCGAACAGGGCGCCGGAGGTCTGCAGGTCGAGCGCCACGCGCATGAGCGCGAGCAGCGGGAAGAGCAGCCGCGCCTGGACCGTCGTGAACGCGACGATCGTGCCGGCGGTGATGTCCGTCGTCCCGCCGTGGATGAGCCAGCCGGAGACGAGATAGACGATCGCGGGGATGGAGGACAGGAAGATGTTCACCATCGCGAAGAACCACTGCCCGCTCATCGACTGCGACACCTGCAGCCGGATCTGGGTGCGGTTCTCGTCCGAGTAGCGCTCGATCTCGGCCTGCTGGCGGTTGAAGCTCTTGGAGAGCAGGATGCCGGACACGCTCAGCGTCTCCTGGGTGATCGCGGTCATGTCCGACAGCGACTCCTGCGTCCTGGTCGCGATCCGTGCGCGCACCTGGCCGACCCGGCGCTGGGCGATCACCAGGATGGGCATCAGGATGACCGCGACGATCGTCAGCTGCCAGTTGAGCAGCAGCATGGCCACCAAGGCGGCGATCACGGTGACCGTGTTGCCGAGGATGCTCGACATCGTGTTGGTGAGCACGTTGGCGACGCCGCCGACGTCGTTCTGCAACCGGGACTGGATGATGCCGGTCTTGGTCTTGGTGAAGAAGCTGAGCTCCATCGACTGCAGGTGCGAGAACAGCCGCACCCGCAGCGCCCCCATCACCCGGTTGCCGACCGAGGAGGTCAGGTAGGTCTGCCAGACGCCCAGCAGCGCCGACCCCACGAACACGACGATCATCAGGACGACGATCTCGATCAGCACGGGCAGGTCCGGCTCCCCGGACGGCGGGAAGAGGCCGTGGTCGAAGGCGCGCTGGGTGAGCAGCGGCGGGACGACGGAGAGCGCCGCGCCGATGAGCACCAGCACCATCGTCGTGATGATCGGGCCCCGGTACGGCGCGAACAGCGACACGATCCGGCGGAGCAGGTGCGGGATCCGCGGAGCCTCCGAGTTCAGCGCCCGCTGCGCCGCCGCGTCTCCGCCGCTGACCCGCGAGCGCATGGCGCCACCGCCACCGCCCATGCCGCGCATCCCGCTCACACGGAAAGCCTACGTCCCGGCCGGAAGCGCAGGCGCCGAGCCCGTTACGCCCTCGGAGGAACCCCGCGCGGAACCGCGGAATCCCGCGCCATCTGTCCCGTCCCCCCGCCCGCGGGTAGACGCCGCCGTGACCGAATCGCAATGCAAGCGCTTGACGTAAACGCTTGCACTCGATCGGCCCCCCAGAGTACCTTGAGCGTCGGCGCAACCCGCGCCTGCACCAAGAGCACTGCGCTCGACAGGAGCACCAACAGCTCAATGAGGAGTGAAATGAAAGCAGCACGTCTCTCCGTGATCGCAGGGGTCGCCCTCGCGGGCCTCGCCCTTGCGGGATGCACCGGCGGCGGTTCAGGAGGCAGCGGGGGCGGAGACGCCAACGCGAACCTCGACAGCAAGGGCCCCATCACGTACGTGCAGGGCAAGGACAACTCCAACGTCGTCCGTCCCCTGATCGACAAGTGGAACGCAGCACACCCCAGCGAGAAGGTCACCTTCAAGGAGCAGACCGACCAGGCCGACCAGCAGCACGACGACCTCGTGCAGCACTTCCAGGCGAAGGACCCCAACTACGACGTGGTCGATGTCGACGTCGTGTGGACGGGTGAATTCGCCGCGAAGGGCTGGCTGCAGCCGCTCACCGGCAACCTGAAGATGGACAACTCGAAGCTGCTCGCCCCGACGGTCAAGTCGGGCACCTACAACGGCACGCAGTACGCGGCGCCGCAGACGTCCGACGGCGGCATCCTGTACTACCGCAAGGACCTCGTCTCCACGCCTCCCAAGACCTGGGACGACATGCTCAAGGACTGCGACATCGCCAAGGCGAAGGGCATCGGCTGCTACGCCGGTCAGTTCGCCCAGTACGAGGGTCTGACGGTGAACGTGGCGGAGGCCATCAACACCAACGGCGGCACCATCGTCGGTGACGACGGCAAGACCGTCACGGTCGACAGCTCCGAGGCCAACGCGGGTCTGTCCCGCCTGGTGGACGGCTTCAAGAACGGCCAGATCCCGGCCGAGGCCATCACCTACCAGGAGGAGCAGGGCCGCCAGGCGTTCGAGGCCGGCAAGCTGATGTTCCTGCGCAACTGGCCGTACGTCTACAACCTGGCCAAGACCGACGGCTCGTCGACGGTGAAGGACACCTTCGGCATCGCACCGCTGCCGGGCGTCACTGCGGACAAGCCGGGCGTGTCCAGCCTGGGCGGTCACAACGCCGCCATCAGCGTCTACAGCAAGCACAAGGCGACCGCGTTCGCGTTCCTCAAGTTCCTGCAGAGCGAAGAGACCCAGAAGTTCTTCGTGACCCAGGGCTCGCTCGCGCCGGTGCTCAGCTCGCTGTACGACGACGCCGGCCTGAACAGCCAGCTGCCCTACCTGTCCACCCTGAAGACGTCGATCGAGAACGCGGTCCCGCGTCCCGTCTCGCCGTTCTACCCGGCCATCACCAAGGCCGTTCAGGACAACTCCTACGCCGCCCTCAAGGGTGACAAGTCGGTAGACCAGGCGTTGAAGGACATGGCAGCGGCCATCAAGACCGCGAGTTCGGGCCAGTAAGGCCCAGCACGGTCGCCGGGCGGCGGGACCTCTCCCGCCGCCCGGCTCCCTACACTTCCCCCCTTCCTCCCGGAGGCAGCACATGTCAACGTCGAACGTCGTCGCCCCCTCATCAACGAAGAACAGGCCGCCTGAGCAGCGCGCCGGAGTCAAGCACACCCGCCGCCAGCAGAGCCGCTGGGCGCTCTACCTCATCCTCCCGACACTGATCCTGCTGGCCATCGTCATCGGCTACCCGATCGTCAGCGCCGTCGTGATGTCGTTCCAGAAGGACGCGGGCCTCGACCCCGCTACCGGCCTGTTCGTGCAGGGCGGCTTCGCCGGATTCCAGAACTACGCGCACTGGCTGTTCCAGCAGTGCCAGGGACCGAACGGCACGACGATCTCGTGCCCGCCGGGCAACCTCGGCTCCACGTTCTGGAGCGCGGTCGGGGTCACCTTCTTCTTCACGGTCACCACCGTGATCCTGGAGACGGCCCTCGGCCTCTGGTTCGCGCTGATCATGAACCGCGCCTTCCGCGGCCGCGGCTTCGTCCGCGCGGCCATCCTGATCCCGTGGGCGATCCCCACCGCCGTCACCGCGAAGCTGTGGTTCTTCATCTTCTCGGTCGCCGGTGTCGCCAACGCCGTGCTCAACGCGCACATCCTCTGGACGAGCGACGAGTGGGCATCCCGGTTCGCGGTCATCATCGCCGACACCTGGAAGACGACGCCGTTCATGGCGCTGCTCATCCTGGCCGGCCTCCAGATCATCCCGGAGGACGTCTACGAGGCGGCGAAGATGGACGGCGCGAGCACCTGGCAGCGCTTCTGGCGCGTCACGATGCCGCTGCTGAAGCCGGCGCTGATGGTCGCGATCCTGTTCCGCGTGCTCGACGCGCTGCGCATCTACGACCTGCCGCAGATCCTCACCGGCGGCGGAGGCGGAACCGGCCATGCGACGACGACGCTGTCCATCCTCGTGGTCGATCAGATCAGGCAGGGCTTCAACAGCGCTGCCGCCCTCTCCACCATCACGTTCATCCTGATCTTCCTGGTCGCCTTCATCTTCGTGCGGTTCCTCGGCACGAACGTGGTGCGAACGCAGGAGACGCAAGCGAAGGGAGCGAAGTAATGACCACCGTCGCCGGGCCCGCATCGGCCACCTCGGAGGCGAACGCCCTCCCCCGCACCCGCACGAAGAACCGCAGCAAGTCGCGCAACCGCAACCAGAACATCCGCACGATGGTGCAGGCGCTGGTCGTCGTGCTCTGGTGTCTGCTGCCGTTCTACTGGATGGTCGTGACGTCGTTCCGCGACGTCGGCTACACCAACGACAACACCCCGTGGTTCACGCACTTCACCTGGGACAACTACGCGACAGCGCTGTCGACGAAGCTCGGCAACAACCTTCCCGGCGCGCTGCTGAACTCGCTGTTCATCGGCGTGTGCGTGACGATCATCTCGCTGGTGGTCGGCATCTTCGCCGCGTACGCGTCGGCCCGCCTGGAGTTCAAGTTCAAGGGCATCATCCTCGGCGTCATCCTGGCCGCGTCGATGTTCCCGGGCGTCGCGCTCATCACCCCGCTGTTCCAGCTGTTCACGAACATCGGGTGGATGGGCACCTACCAGGCGCTGATCATCCCGGAGATCTCCTTCGCCCTCCCGCTGACGGTCTACACGCTCGTGTCGTTCTTCCGCGAGATGCCGTGGGACCTGGAGGAGGCCGCACGGATCGACGGGTGCACGCAGGCGCAGGCGTTCCGCAAGATCATCCTGCCGCTGGCGGCGCCCGCCGTGTTCACGACCGCGATCCTGGCGTTCATCTCCTCGTGGAACGAGTTCCTGATCTCCAGCCAGCTCTCAAGCGACGCGACGCAGCCGGTGACGGTGGCCATCGCCTCGTTCACGGGGAGCCAGCCGCACCAGGAGCCGTACACCGCCATCATGGCAGCCGGTACGATCGTGACCGTCCCGCTCATCATCCTGGTGCTGATCTTCCAGCGCCGGATCGTCGCGGGCCTCACGGCCGGTGGAGTGAAGGGCTGAGCGGATGCGCAGGAACGACCCGAAGGAGCTCGTCGACCTCGGACTGGGGTTCGTCGGCTTCTTCGCGGTCGCCTTCGTGATCATCACGGCGGTCTGCGAGCTCACCGGCCAGCCCGCGCTCACCTGGGCGCTGGTCTCGCTCGTGCTCGTGATCGTCTTCATCGCTCTGCTGCAGGCGCGGCGCCGTATCCAGGCGTCGCGTCTGCGGGCGGAGGAGGCACGAGCGGGCCAGGACTCCTGACGGGGGCAGCATGGCAGGCATCGAGGAGGTCGCGCGCGCGACCGGGGTCTCCACTGCGACGGTCTCGCGGGCGCTCCGGGGGCTCCCCAACGTCTCGGACACGACCCGCGCGGCCGTGCGCCGCGCAGCCGACGAGCTCGGCTACGTCGCGTCGTCGAGCGCGTCGGGCCTCGCCAGCGGGCGCACGCTCGCGCTCGGCGTCGTCGTCCCGTCGGTGAGCCGCTGGTTCTACACGCAGGTGCTGGAGGGCGTCGACGCCGAGCTGCGCTCGGCCAGCTACGACATGATCCTCTTCAATCTGGGCGGCCACCGCGGCGACCGGGAGCGCGTCTTCCACCGCAGCATCCTCCGCAAGCGCACGGACGCCCTGCTGGCGCTGTGCCTCGACTTCACGCAGGACGAGCGCGAGCAGCTCGCGTCGCTCGGCCACCCGACGATCGTCGTCGGCGGCCCGGTGAAGGGGCTGCGCAGCGTCGGGATCGACGAGAAGGCCACGGCCCGGGAGGCGACGAACCACCTGATCGGGCTCGGCCACACCGAGATCGCGCACCTGGGCGGCGAGGACGAGGAGGGCCTCAACAGCAACGTCCCGACCGGCAGGCTGCGCGGCTTCGAGAAGGCCATGCATTCCGCGCACCTGGCCGTGCGCCAGGAGTGGGTCATCCCCGGCGGGTTCTCCCTCCCCGAGGGCCGGGCGGCGACGAACCGGCTGCTCGACCGGCCGGGCCCGCGGCCGACGGCGGTCTTCGCCGGCTCCGACGAGATGGCGATGGGCGCGATGCTGGCCGCGGCCGACCATGGGCTCCGGGTGCCGGACGACCTCTCGGTCATCGGCATCGACGATCACGACTACTCGAAGTCGTTCGGGCTGACGACGATGGCGCAGAGCCCGTTCGAGCAGGGTGCGACGGCGACGCGGATCCTGCTCGACGAGCTGGGCGGCGGCGAGCCCAAGGCCGGATCCGTGCGGTCGGCGGCACACCTCGTGGTGCGCACTTCGACCGCGCCGCCGCGATGAATCGGCGATTTACGCGACTCTTTGCGAATATGAACGATCGGAGTCCGCGGATCTGAAACAATAGGTCACGCGGCCGTTGGCCGATCGCGCCTTTCGGGTAGGCACGATCGACCGCCGACTGCCCGTCCGTACGCCTCGCGTACGGGAAGAGCCGCCCTGACTAGGACAGGGCGGCTCTTCGTCGTTTGAACCGGTTCAGCGCTCGACGGCCTGCGGGATCAGTCGGCGTCCGCCAGCGCCAGGACCTCCGCCTCCTGCTCACGCGTCTCGTGCGGGGCGTCGACGCGCTTGAGGTGCTTGTGGCCGAGCACGATCAGGGCGGCGGCGATCAGGACCGAGATCGCACCGGCGTAGAAGGGGGTCGACCGGGCGAACACACCCGCGAGCAGGGTGGCCGCGGGCGGGGCGATCGCACCGCCGAGGAACCGGACGCCGGAGTAGGCGCTCGACGCGACGGAGCGCGGCAGGTCCGTGGCCTCCATCACGCTCTCGGTCAGCACGGTGTTCAGGATGCCGAGCAGCAGGCCGCCCACGATCACGCAGACGATTAGCGCGACGATAGAGCCAACCAGGAGGCCGGCCACCGCGAGGTCGAGCGCGAGCAGCGGCATGATCAGCCACAGCACCCGGGTGCGCGGCAGCCGCGCCGTGAGCAGCGGGGCGACCAGGACCGAAGTGACCGCGAGCGCGAGGCCCCAGCCGAAGAAGATCAGGCCGAGCGTGATCGCATCGGTGATGCCGAGGTCCGCCAGGGCGAAGGGCGTGTACGCCAGCAGCACGAAGAAGCCGATGTTGTAGAACAGCGCCGCCGCAGCCAGGAAGCCGAGCGCGGGCCGGCCGAGGGCGCGGAACGGGGCGGACAGCGTCGTCGGCGCTGGCTTCTCCTGGTTCTTCTTGAGCATGACGACGATCGCGATGAAGCCGATCGCCATCAGCGTCGCCGTGCCGAAGAACGGTCCGCGCCAGCTCCAGCTGCCGAGCAGGCCGCCGAGCAGGGGGCCGATGGCGATGCCGAGCCCGAGCGCCGCCTCGTAGAGGATGATCGCCGCCGAGGTGCCGCCCGCCGCGGCGCCGACGATGGTCGCCAGCGCCGTCGAGATGAACAGCGCGTTGCCGAGGCCCCAGCCCGCCCGGAAGCCGATGATCGAGGCCACGTTCTGCGACAGCCCGGCCGCCAGGGCGAACACCACGATCAGCGCGAGGCCGATCAGGAGGGTGCGCTTGGCGCCGATCCGGCTGGAGATCCAGCTCGTGAAGAACATCGCGACACCCGTGATCAGCAGGTAGCTCGTGAAGAGC
The DNA here is from genome assembly GCF_057655165.1 of Leifsonia sp. Soil_N53. NCBI lineage: Bacteria > Bacillati > Actinomycetota > Actinomycetes > Micrococcales > Microbacteriaceae > Leifsonia > Leifsonia sp. Soil_N53. Next base: position 5,183 of record NZ_JBDGMM010000042.1, on the reverse strand, counting down.
ATCTCGGTCTGCGTCGGAGTCGCCTGCAGGCTCGCGGCGATCGCCGGGAGGATCGGGTCGACGAGGCCGATGCCCATGAAGGCGATGACCGACGCGAACGCGACCGCCCAGACGGCGGTCGGCTGGTTGAGGATGTTGTCCGGCTTCTGGTGGGACATGGAAGGGTGAGGCCTCCTTGGGCTGCTGGTGAGTGAAAGTGAACGGAGAGGTGAATCGGGCTAGTGGCCGTCGACCGCGGCGGAGGCTGCCGTCGACAGATCGACGCGCGACGCGATGACCTCGACGGTGGCCCGCATGGCGGCGAGCTCGTCGTCCCGGAGGCCGGCGAACATCGGCACGAGCGCGTCGGACAGAGTGTCGCGCCAATCCTGGAGCGCGGCGGCGCCCGTGGGCGTGATCGCGATCTGCCAGGCGCGGGCGTCGTCGACGTCGGCGATGCGCTTGACCCACTCCGCCTCGACCAGGTTGCGGACGAGCTTGGTCATCGTGGGCTGCGAGACCCGGCTCTGGGAGGCGAGCTCGCCGAGCCGCATCGCGCCGAACGCCTGCAGCACGCTGAGCGTGCGCCAGGTCGCCGGGGACTCGGTGCTGCCCGTGACGCGCGCGGCCAGCCGGGTGAGCCGGTGGGCCGCGACGACGAGGTCGCCGAGGGTCTGGCGGAGCTGGGCGGTGTCGGGCTCGGCGGTGCGGGGCTGGGAGTGCAGGGTCTCGGTCACGACAGCCATTTTATATAGCTAGCCTATATAAATCAAGTCGGCCGGTCGCTGGTTGAATCGCCGGATGACCTCCCCCGACCCGGCCGGCGACGGCACGTATCACAAGGGCCTCAAGCGACGGCACATCCAGATGATCGCGATCGGCGGCGCGATCGGCACCGGGCTGTTCCTCGGCGCCGGCGGCCGCCTCGCCTCCGGCGGCCCCGGGCTGCTCGTCGTCTACGCGATCTGCGGCGTCTTCGCCTACCTGATCCTCCGCGCGCTCGGCGAGCTCGTCCTGCACCGGCCGGACTCCGGATCGTTCGTGTCCTACGCGCGCGAGTTCTACGGGGAGAAGCTCGCCTTCGTGACCGGCTGGATGTACTGGATGTACTGGGGCATGATCGGCATCGTCGACGTGACCGCTGTCGCCCTGTACATGCACTTCTTCGGCAAGTACGTCCCGGTGCTCGGCGAGATCCCGCAGTGGATCTTCGCCCTGATCGCCCTGGCGGTGGTCCTGCTCCTCAACCTGCTCTCGGTGAAGGTGTTCGGCGAGCTGGAGTTCTGGTTCGCGCTGATCAAAGTGGTCGCGCTCGTCGCCTTCCTCGTGATCGGCATCGCCTTCGTCGTCTTCGGCACCCCGGTGGACGGCCGCACGCCGGGCTTCGCGCTGCTCGCCGACAACGGCGGCCTCTTCCCGAACGGGCTGATGCCGCTGATCCTCGTCGTCCAGGGCGTGGTCTTCGCCTACGGTGCGATCGAGCTGATCGGCACCGCCGCGGGCGAGACCGAGGACCCGCAGAAGACGATGCCGCGCGCGATCAACACGATCCTGGTGCGGATCCTGCTGTTCTACGTGGGCTCCGTGCTGCTTCTCTCGCTTCTGCTCCCGTACACCGCGTTCCGCAAGGACCAGAGCCCGTTCGTCACGTTCTTCTCCTCGATCGGAGTGGACGGCGCCGACGCGATCATGAACCTCGTCGTGCTGACCGCGGCGCTCTCGTCGCTCAACGCCGGCCTCTACTCGACCGGCCGGATCGCCCGCGCGCTGGCCCTGCGCGGCGCGGCGCCCCGGTTCGCGCTCCGGATGAACAGGGCCGGGGTGCCGTACGGCGGCATCCTCATCACCGGCGTCGTCGCCCTGGCCGGTGTCGGACTGAACCTGGTCATGCCGGGCGAGGCGTTCGAGATCGGGATCAACCTGACCTCCATCGGGCTGCTCTGGACCTGGGCGGTGATCGTGATCTGCCAGCTCAAGCTGCAGTCCCTGGCCGCGGCGGGGCGGCTCACCCGGCCGTCGTTCCGGATGCCGGGGGCGCCGTTCACTAGCTATCTGACGCTCGGCTTCCTCGGGCTCGTCGGCGTGCTGATCCTGCTCGACTGGCCGACGGGCACCATCACGGTCGGCACGGCGGTCGTCGTCATCGTGCCGCTGCTCGTCGGCGGCTGGTACCTGGTGCGCGGCCGCGTGCGGGCGCACACCGCTCAGGAGGCCGGGGCCGTGGCCTCCGAGGACGAGTCCGCTCTGCGCTGAGCCAGCAGGAACGCCTGGCGCGACTTCTCCGGCGCGACCGGCTCGCGGGTCAGCTCGGCCGTCAGCGTGAAGCCCGCGGCCGCCAGCCGCTCCGTCACGCGCGCCGGCGACTGGCGCCGCGTGCGCAGGTCGAGCTCGTGGCCGTAGGCCTGGGTGAGGTGCACGACATCCTCGTCGCCGCTCTCGCTCACTTGGAAGCCGAGCAGCAGCCGGCCTCCCGGTCGCAGCACGCGCGCGAACTCGGCGAAGACGGCGTCCTGCCGGTCCTGCGGGATGTGGATGATCGAGTACCAGGCCAGCGCGCCGGCGAGCTCGCCGTCCCGGAACGGCAGCGCCACCATCGACGCCACCTCGAACGGGATGCCCGGGTGGTCGCGCCGGGCGACCTCGATCATCCCGGGCGACAGGTCGACGCCGCGCACGTCCACCCCGATGCCGGCCAGGAAGCCGGACACCCGGCCGGGGCCGCAGCCCAGGTCGGCCACCGCGCCGCCGCCGTCGGACGCGACCTGTTCGGCGAATGCGGTGAGCATCGCCCGCTCTAGCGGCACCGTCGCGAGCTCGCCCTCCAGCAGCGCCGCGTAGTCCTCGGCCACCAGGTCGTAGGCGGTGCGCGCCTCGCTCTCACTGTCCATCCGTCCGACCCTAGTGGACGCGGAAACGCCCCCGTCCGCGCGGACGGGGGCGTTTCATATGGGTTCGGGTCTACCGCAGGTACCGGTCGTACAGGAGGGTCCTGCGGCACAGATCCGGCGGGTGGGCGCCGCTGTCGCGGTCGTCACCGAACAGGAGCGCGGACCCGAGCCCGCGCAGGGTGGAGGCGAACGTGCGCCAGGTATTCATCGTGGTTTCTTCTTCCGGTCGTGCGTCCTTGCACACCGATGCACGCGGGCAGGCGCGATCGGACGCTCTGGTGGGTCGAGCGTCCGCGTCGCGGCCGGCCTTCGTGGCTTAAACCACGGAGGGCGCCGCCCCGTTACGGGGGCGACGCCCTCCACAACGCGGAACACTCTGTTACAGAAGGAGTCCGCGTCGCGTGGCTGTGTCAGCCTGCGGTAGAAGAAGCCCCGATGGGGCGTCGACTACTTGAGGTTGACGGTGGCGCCAGCCTCTTCGAGCTGAGCCTTCGCCTTCTCGGCGGTCTCCTTGTTGGCGCCCTCGAGCACGGTGCTCGGTGCGCCGTCAACGAGGGCCTTCGCCTCACCGAGGCCGAGGCTGGTGAGGGCGCGCACCTCCTTGATGACCTGGATCTTCTTCTCACCAGCGGCCTCGAGGACGACGTCGAAGGAGTCCTTCTCCTCGACCTCTTCCACGGGGGCGGCAGCGCCGGCACCGGCCGCAGCAACGGCGACGGGGGCGGCGGCGGTGACCTCGAAGGTCTCCTCGAACTTCTTCACGAACTCGCTGAGCTCAATGAGCGTGAGCTCCTTGAACGCGTCGAGCAGCTCCTCAGTCGACAGCTTTGCCATGATTTTCTCCTTAGTGTGTGTGGTTACTCACCGCTTGTAAGCCCGGGAGGACTTAGGCAGCGGACTCCTGCTTCTCACGCAGCGCGTCGACCGTGCGAACGGCCTTCGACAGCGGTGCGTTGAACAGATATGCGGCTCCGAACAGCGAGGCCTTGAAGGCGCCGGCCAGCTTGGCCAGCAGAACCTCACGGGACTCGAGGTCGGCGAGCTTGCCTACCTCTTCTGCGGTCAGCGGGTTACCGTCGAAGTAACCGCCCTTGACCACCAGCAGAGGGTTTGCCTTGGTGAAGTCGCGCAGAGCCTTCGCGACGGCGACGGGGTCGCCGTGCACGAACGCGATCGCGGACGGCCCGACCAGTTCCTCGTCGAACGACGAGATTCCCTGGTTGTTGGCCGCGATCTTGGTCAGCGTGTTCTTCACCACGGCGTACGTCGCGTGCTCACTGATGGACTTGCGCAGCGTCTTGAGCTGAGCAACAGTGAGACCGCGGTACTCGGTCAGCAGAACGGCGGTCGAGCTCTCGAACAGTCCTTCGAGCTCGGCGACCGTGGCTTCCTTGTTCGCCATGGCTACTCCTCGGTTGTCTTCATGCACACCGCGGGAGCGGTGTGCGCCTCGACCGCGGGGCAAAGAAAAAAGCTCCGGCGCGGGGCACGGAGCTCGACTCGCAGAAAACTGCGGGAATCACTTCACACACCTGCGCGGGCGCCCACCTGAGTGGATCTTCTCAACGTGCATGCACGTTCGACCAGCGGTCTTTGGCTTCGTCAAGGGTACGTGATGGGGCGGCCGGCGCGCAAATCCGGCGTCGAGCTGGAGGCGCGGAGGAACGCGCCGACGTCGCGGGCGAACCGGGGATGCAGCGGCACGCCCGCGTGCGAGCGGTTCGGGTAGACGACGTGCGTGGCGCGCGGGAGCCCGCGGACGGTCTCGTCGGCGAGCGGCAGCGGGTAGAAGAAGTCGCGGCCCCCCGAGACGACCAGCGCGGGCGCGGAGACCCGCGACAGCCGGTCGCGGACGTCGAAGCCGTCCTCGGCCTCCACCAGGGCGCGCAGACCCACGGGGTCCGCCGGGCCGGGCAGCAGCCGGGTCACGAGCCGGACGGCCGGCGCGAGCAGCGGGGCGTCCATCGTCGCCAGCGCGAGCTCGGCGGTCGCGCCCGCGTCGCCGGCGCTCAGCAGGTCGGCGTAGCGCCGCTGGACGGCCCTGCCGTCGCGCCCGAGCGCGGCCGCCCCCGCCGCCACGACGAGCGAGCCCACGAGGTCGGGATGGTCGACGGCGAGCTGGAGGGCGATGCTGGCTCCGGTCGACACCCCCATGATCACGGCGGGCGTGCGGAAGCGGCCGCGCAGCAGCTCGGCGTAGAGGCCCGCGACCTCGGCCATCGTCGCGCCGGGTTCGAGCCGCGCGGGCCGGCCGAGAGCGTGCACGCGGTGGGTGCGCGCCGGACCGCCGACGATGACGCGCTCGGTCAGCGCGTC